>NZ_MOMD01000031.1:0-49625 GCF_001983015.1 Frankia sp. CcI156 | reverse complement strand
GACGAACCCCGTGCGCATCGCGCACGGGGCGCTCCGCCTGCCCTGACGCCGATAAGCGCCAAGCGCACCGCCTACCACCCGAGCTGAACAGCTACCACGACTCTGAGCACCGTGGATTCGCGCAAGCATCTTGACGCCGACCACCGGCTGCCGTTCGGGAAAGCGAATGATGCCAACGACTACAACCRCAACATTCAGATTGCCGATCTGAACGCACTCAACGCCGCGCTGGCTGTGATCAAGTGGAAGAAGCTGGCCGGCTTCTACCTGGACCTSGAACGCGAGCACTACAGCGCTTATGCTGTGAACGGCAATACCTTGATCAATGAGGACCTGGGGTGACCAGGCTGGACGCAGTCCGGCATGAGTTCGTGGAGTGTATACCTGAGACCCTGATTCAGGGTGTTGTCTACGTGTCAATAGCCTATGCCACTGTGGCCCATAGTTGCTGCTGTGGATGCGGAAACGTGGCTTACACACCGCTGGCGCCTGGCCGGTGGGCGTTGACTTTCGATGGAAGATCGATCTCTTTGGACCCGTCGATCGGCAACTGGAGTTTCCCATGCCAGTCGCACTACTGGATAGAGCGCAACCGCGTCCACTGGCACGCGGCGTGGACGGCGGAGAAAATCCAGAAAGGCCGAGCGCGGACATTGCAAATGATCAACAAAGACATTGAACGAACCGATGGTGCGAAAAGCGCTACAACCGCAGTCCAAACGAGGTRGCGCGGCTGGTTTGCGCGGCTTCGCCGCCGGTTCAAGTAGGTCGCGCCCTCCTCCAGAAAGCATGCTTGCGGCGTCGATCGACGCCGCGACGGGCCAACGGAGGCGTAAGGTCTCAGATGTGAATAGTTTGGCGTCTGTATCGGTGATTTTTGGATCGCAGTAAACTCTCGCATAGATGCGAGACGGAGAGATGTAGGTGTGCAGTGGGCGAAGAGAAGGACGCCGTCGTTGCAGTCGAGACTGTCCTAGCGGCTGCAACAGTGGGCAGTGTGAAAGTAAGACTCCGAAGCTACTTTTCCTCGCACTACCTATACTCGGCGCAGTTCTTCAGCAGTGAGGCCGGCCGGATCGAGGTGGCAGCGAGAGAAAGAGGCGAATCGCCGCTGTTCGACCCACGCCATCGGGCCTTCGTTATCAGTTCTATTACCGCGTCCTGTGCGTTTCTGGAGGCGATGGTTAACGAGTTGCTGGAGGACATCGCGGACGGTTTCGCAGACGGAGTCTTCAGCGACTATGTTTCACCCCTCCCCGACAACACCAAGCGTGTTATTGCGGTGTTCTGGCGAAAAGAGAAGGCTGGCCGAGTCGAGACGGTACTTGAGAAGTCGGACGTCCTGACGAAGCTCGATATGATTCTGGCCACGGCTGGCTTGCCGCGGATCGACACCAGTCGGCGTCCCTGGCAAGAGGTCGACCTTGTCATCAAGATCCGGAACGCACTGACGCACTACAAACCTCAGTCGCTCGGAGACGATGACGTACATTATCTAACTAAGAAGCTGCAAGGTGGTGATCGATTCCAACTTAACCCGCTTGTGTCGTCGRGAAACCCGTACTTTCCGGACAAGGCGCTTGGGCATGGCTGTGCTGACTGGGCTTGGCGTTCCTGTAAGCAGTTGGCGGACGAGTTTAGTGACGCGCTCGGGATAATGCCGAACTACCGGCGAGCTGTGTTGTYGCCTGAAAGCCTGTCTCCTGATGCCTCGCGACTGTTGCCGTAGTGGTTACGTTAGCCGTCCGGCGAGATAGTGCGGCGCTGATTGAGCGGGCGGGATGGCGCTGGGAGATCATCCTGCGAAGCTTTGTCGGCCTTCGATGTGCAGTCCGCGCATTCTCAGAAGGGCGCGAACTGGCTCCGATCGAGTCAGAAGTGGGCCAACTCCCGGTCCAGGACCCAGCCGAACGCCACCCCGCTCTTCGGGAAGACCCATCCGTCGTAGCGGACGCCGACGGATGGCGAGCTGGTGCCCTTCGGGCCGYGGGTGATCCGTGTTGGCTGTGCTCCAGCGATGAAATCCAGGACGTTGACGTGCCGGATGCCGCAGTCTGCGTAGGTGAAGTCGATGTCGACACCCTTGCAGGGCGCGCCAAAGTCAAGGTAGAGCACGTGCCCGTGCTGCTGGACGAGGACGCGGTAGGTGTAGGCGATTTCGACCTCGTGGTCGGTGCCAGTCTGGGCGTCCAGCGTGACCGTAAAGGACTGGCCGCCGGAGCGCTTGCTCCGGCGGGTCGGCCGCGGCCGACCGTCGACGGTGAAGTCCAGTAGCTCGAAGACTCCGGGAGAGGCAGCGTCCAAGCCGGCGACGGGTTCGAAGTACCACGCCACCGCGTTCGTGGGATCGAGCAGCAGCTCCCGGTACTCGTCCGGGCTGGAGGTGCAAGCGAAACGGCGGGTGGTCTCGGCCAGCTCGGCGCGGTACTCCCGGCGGATCGTGGCCACGAACATGCTGCCGTGACCGGAGACCGGTCCCTTGTCCCACGGCGACAGGCTGACCGAGACGCGCATGTCGTGCCGCCGCTCGGTGGCGGTAGTGACCTGGTGCCGAAGATCGRCGTAGAGGTCGTCGGCCATGGCTTGGTCGCCGAGCTGGATGGCCAAGGTGTTGCGGACCACCCGGTCCAGCGTCTCCGGCGACGCTACGGCGGTCAGAGCGTCCGGCGCGAAGGCGAAACCGTCGATCACGGCATCGCGGATAGCTGGAGCCTCTTCCTTGAGCACCTTGCGAAGGCGTTCGTTGGCCCGTTCGTCGGCGTCGGCCTCGCTGATGTAGTTGAAGGCCACCACAATCAGGCCGCTACCGAAGAGGGTCGAGCCGATCTCGGAGAGCGGCAGCCACATCAGCCACGGGACGGCTGCGGAGAGGTCCGCCTGCCGGCTCGCGATCAGGAAGGCTGCGCCCAACCCCGTGAGGATCACGGCGAGCAAGGTGAGCTTCGTGCGGTAGAGACGTTGGAGCGGCGTCATAGGTTCAAGATCAGTTTATCATGAGTTGATCTTGTCCGCGTATGCAAACGGCACGGCGCTCCTGTCCGCTGGACTCGGAGCGCCGTGCCGCCGCGTGACGTAGGAACTCGGCTCAGCCGCCCGTACCCCCGCCGCCGCCTCCGTCACCACCGCTGCGAAGCGTCATCGGTCTCCACCTCCCTGGGACTCGCGTCATCGACGGCCGGGCCGGCAACTCTGGCGGCCCCGCCAATCCCGGCTGACGCCGGGACGAGACTCAGGCTAGATGCAAAGTCATGGGACGTATATGCATGGGACGTATGCGCTCTGGATGCAGACACGCTAGACGTATGGGCTTGGGGTCGTCATGGCGACCCCACCACTCTCAACGGCTGCGCAGACGTTCGGCGAACGGGTGCGTGCCCAGCGGCACGAGCTGGGYCTGAGCCAGGAGCAACTGGCCGACGAGTGCGGCTTGCACTGGACGTTCGTTGGCCAGGTGGAGYGGGGCCGGCGGAACATCAGCTTGCACAACATCCTCAAGTTGGCTGACGCGCTGAAGATCGATCCTGCGGAGTTGGTGCGTGGGTTGCAGGCGCCATCCAACGAGTAGACCCTCTTCGTGGTGGCGATCACGGCCCGGCGCTGGTCTCGCTTCGGGGTAGCGGCGGTATCTGCTGCAGAACGCCTATCATCTCTGCGGCCAGGCGGGCGTATTCCYGGGCGGAGGCGGTGGTCAATTGCACGAGCTGAGGTGCGTGGACTATCTCGTTCCGAAGGCGCCCAAGACCCTTAATAGCGTCGGCTGCTTCTCGATTGATAGCGCCAGCTTCCTGTAGGAGCTGGACACTGCCGAGGGGTGATCGTCGTCTACCTGACTGAACATTCGTCCGCTCTAGGGCTGCGACGATTTCCCGTTCAACAGCAGTCCATGCCAAAGGTATGGCGGCAGCCGGCGAAACTGCAGCTACCGCGTTGACTTCAGTCACGAGATCGGAAATCTCGTCCCCGACTTCCGGACTTGTGTCAGGTCTGGCCGCCTGCGCCTGCTCGTCAATCTCTGACAGCTCTTGCCGAAAGGCGAGTTCAAGATCCTTGTACTTTAGATTGGACAGCCTCGGCAGCAGCCTGAGAAGGGGTCGACGGACCACCAGCGCGATGACGCAGACAGCCATCGGCCAAGCCAATGACGAGATGACTGCCGCAACGAACTGTAAGGCGCTCACGCCGGTACCCCCGATTCACGCGAGCCCTCTTCCATCGGCGTCGCGCTGCTTGGGAGATCATAGGCGGCCGTGGAGCCCACCCTGCCAGCAGGRCCGTCCAGTGCGGCCGTCTACATACCGTCCGTCATCCACTCGGCCACGGTCCGGATCACGAACGCCTGCCACTCCTGGCTCTGCGGCTGGAGATACCGAGGATCGTCGTGCACGGCGAAGCCGTGCTGGGAGCCTTCGACCTCCACCAGGCGGGTCTTGGCGGCGAACTTTTCCAGGGCTGCGCGCGTCGACTCGATGGGCACCAGCGTGTCCTTCGTGCCGTGTACGAGCAGCGTAGGCGCGACGATCTCCCCGATGGCCTCGTCGGGCCGCAACCAGAAGACCTCGTTGAGCATCGGCCGGCCGTGCTTGAGCGTCGGCGTGAAGGTGATCGCGCCCTGCTSGTCCAGCGTCCGGGCGGCCTCGTCGTCGATGTGGTCGTCGTGCCAGTACGGCCGGCTGTCGATCGTGCGCCACTTGTAGTTGAACTGCGGGTTGAGCAGCACCAGCCGGGACACGTCCTCCGGTCGTTTGGCGGCGTAGTAGCCGCAGATGCCACCGCCGAAGCTCGCGCCGAGCAGGCTGACGTGGTCAACGTCCGTGGCGTCCCGCGCCTCGGCCAGGGCCACCCGGATGTCGTTGAGGATCGACGACAGCGTCAGCTCCTCCTGCCGCCCCTCGCTCTCCCCGTGGCCGCGGAGATCGAAGCGCAGCGATGCCACACCGGCCTCGGCCAGCCCCGCGGCCAGCCGAGTGAAGAAGCCGCCCTCCTCGCGGGTGACGCCGCCACCGTGGACGAGGACCGCGGCGCGTTCGGGAGCCACGTCCGGCGTCGCCAACGTGGCCGTCAGGTGCAACCCGTCCAGCGTGCGGAGCGAGATCACGGTCTCGTGCACGGGCATGGCACTCCTTCTGGCGTTACGGGCGTCGGCCACGGCCATCCTCTGGCGAACGGTCAGCCTTGGCCAGAGCTACAGCCTGGCAGCTATGACCGGAACCGATCACCGGGCGGGAGGTTCCAGTCCAGCGCCCGCAAGCCGTCGGCGACCCGTTGCAGCACGGCCAAATCGTCGAAGACCTCGATGGGCGCCGGTGGGTCGGCGGGCGCTCGCCGGCGAGGTAGTTCGGGAGCAGGCGAAGCGGTCGCCGTAACCATCGTCAAGGCGAAGCTGCACCACACGACCTTGCCGCCGGTGGCCGGACGATAGAAGGCCCAGCGGGTGCTCAAGGTCGACACCAGGAGAAGACCGCGTCCGCCTTCGGCGTCGAGGGCCGGTTCTCGATGGATGGGCGCGGAAGCGTCGGCGTCCCAGACTTCGATGATCAGGTCTGCGTCGGTGCGTGTCACGCGGGTGGCGATGACCGRCACCCGGCCAGCCGAAGCACGGCAGGCGTTCGTCACCAGCTCGGACGCGAGAAGGGTTGCCGTCTCGACCAGGTCCGCCAGGTTCCACGCTTGCAAGACCGCCGCGACATGCCGGCGAGCGAGGCCCGGCGCGGCGTGATCCGCCTCGAACTGCCGCACCATATGCACCGGCACCGCGGCGGCCGTCTCCCGGTCGGCCGCGGCCATCGCGCCGTTCACGTACGCGGACCGATGGAATGGGCGTCCGAGGCTTCCACCACGAGCACCGCGCCGCCAGCGTTGCCGATCTCCACCTCGATGGCCTTGCGGACCTGCGGGGAGGTGGAGAGGTGCTCCGCCGTGACGACCAGGACGCCGCTTCCCGGGGGGCGCTGGAGCCGCGCCAGCAGCTCGGTCAGGCCGGGGCGCATGATGCGGGCCGGCGGCATGTGCCGGTCCACGTACACGTCGGCCAGCTTCAAGCCCTCGGCTACGGCATGGGCTACGAGGAGATCGTGGAAGCGATCTTCTTCGGCTTCATCGTCATCTTCCAGTCGGATGTAACCGAACACGGTGGCGGACATACGTCCCCTCCATCCCGTCGAGGTGGCGACGTCCCGGACCGAGGAGTCGGCTCGACCCAGTCCGGGACGCCTCCGGCAACGGTGACCGCGGAGAGGGAGTGGGGCTATGCACCCGAGGTATGGGCAGCACGCGGACCAGGTGTGCGCGGTTCGGCAGCAGAACGACGACGCTCAGCGAGCGTCGAGAGTTCCCAAGCCCGCCCAGTCCGCCATCCCGGCTGTGATCAAGGACTTGACCTTGGCCTGGCCCTCCACGCGCACGACATCGGTGARGCATGCGCACTCTGTCAGGGGGCTGTTCCGCGCCACGCACACCACGATGCCCGTCACCTGGAGCCCCCGGGCAGTGGCGATCAAGTTCTCACCGACCGCCGGCAGTGGCAGCCGCTTCACCAGCTCGGCCGCGAACTGCCGCTCGACGGAGGACCGATTTAGTAGCTCAAGCGTCCGGTCGGTGACCTCAACCAGCCCTTCACGGAGTCGGTCTTGCGCCTCCAGGATGGTCCGCGCCAGCTTGGCAAGGGCGCTACACCGGCGTCCTGACCAGTGACGAGTAAGCCGTTGCCACGTCTGGTCACTGACGTACTCGGTCGCGCGGCCGATGATGAGTTCCCGAAGATTGGGATCGGCGATCAGGCTGCCGAATGACTCCGCGGCGGAGCGTACCCGCAGCTCCTCAGCGTTCGGAGGCGGCGGCGCTGAACGGCCTGGCGCTGATGACGTGGTTCTTGGACCCGCTGGTGTGCGTGCCGTGCTGCGACGCGCACTGATCTGAACGAACGACCCCGACGGGTGATGCCGACAGTGCTGGCCGGCCTCCTTGACGGGATTTCTGCAACTCGTGCCGCGCCGGGTAGTCCCCCCGCACCTGAACCGGACCATGCAATGAGCGTCCGATCTGCCGCGCTACGTAAGCAATAGCCGAGTTGGCCATCCATTGTCTAAGCGAAGTAGTGCACCGCGACCTTCGGATTCGGCCCGTATGCGCTGTTGACCTGGAGTCGCCCACGAGGCTCACCCAGGTAGCAGGACGTGCGCTGCCTGTTACGCCAGCATCGCTTCGCGGAACTCTCGCGGCCCCGGCCGCGACCGCCACGGCGTCAAGCTCTGCGCCACGTCCGCCAGGATGGCCGAGGTGCGTCCGGAGTTGGTGGCACGCGCGATCTGCAAGGCATCGAGGGCGACGGAGGCAGCCTCGTCCGGGTGCCCGCTCAGCGCCAGCGYCGCTGCCCGCCGGGCGCTGAACAGCGCGGTGTCCCGCCGCGACAGCGCATCTCTGGCCAGTATGTCGGCGAAGATCCCAGCGGCCTGGTCGGGCACGCCAGCTTCGGTGTAGACCGCCGCATCCCGCAACTGGAGTGTGACGGAACTGAGACGGGACGCGGGAGCCTCGACCTCAGCATCAAGGGTCTGTCGAGCAATATCCAGCTTTCGCTCGATGACCGACAGCGCCCCTCCGTGCGTGKCCAGCGCCAGCGCTTCCTGCTGTACTTGCTCAGCCCGAAGCGCCGGCGGTGCGGTGGGACAGACCCGGCCCGCGGCCTCAGCCAGGTTCAACATGCGGGCCAGCTCGCGGCTGTCGTAGGCCATCTGCGACTTCTTGACCAGTACATACGCCTGCATCGGGACGTCTTGGGCTTCCTGCGCCCACTCCATCGCCCGGTCGTACCAGTAGCTGGCTGAGCCAGGGTCATGGAGGTCTCGATAGAGCCAGCCGGCGAACTCGGCGCCGTCCGCCCCGACCGCCAGCAGCTGACGACGGACGCCTGGTTGCACATCGCGGGCGTGCTGCTGAATGGCCCCAAGGACGCCGAGCACCAGCGGTAAGACGCGCAGCGGTCCCAGCTGACCGTCGTCGGTCTTGCACTGCTCGAACTGTCGGGCGAAGAAGCCGACCACCGAACCGTCCAGGTAGCGGCGGGCGTCCTCCAGGGCGGCGGCCATGTGTTGCAGCTCGTCCAAACCGGCGAACGGCAGCACGCGCACGGCCTGCCGTCCAACGGACGTGGCTTCAATCTTCCTCGTTCTGGAGGCCGCCACGTCGCCAAGCACGGCGTCGAGGCCATGCGCGGAAGCGGCTTCGGCATCGACCGGCAGCATGACCTCCCGGCCGGCCAGCAGAACGGGCAGCAAGACCGAAGGGCGATCGTCGGCGGCTGAGCGGGTCCGCGGCTCGCCGGGCAGGTCGAACCACAGCAACTCGGCCGGGATACCGAGGATCTGGCTGTAGCGGATCAGCTTGGTGAGCTCTTCGGGCGCCCGGCCGTTCTCGATGCGGCTGAGCTGGGCCTGGGTCATGCCGAGCCAGGTGCCGACCAGCTCCTGGGACAACGTTTGGCCGTGGAACGGATGCGTCCGGTAGGCGAAGAGCACCCGGCCCATGTGCCAGGTCGCCAGGGCATCCCTCATCTTGTCGAGCTGCCAGAAGTCCGGCGGCACGGTGGGCGGCCGGGTCTGAGCCTCCAAGTTGGCGCTCTGGCAGGGGCTGCACAGCTTCCGCGGGTTGTCGCCCGCCAGCCGGTGCCCGCAGCGCGAGCAGTGCCGGGGCTCGGTCATCGCTGGACGGCCTCCCGTTCCACGCGCGCGTTCACGACCAAGGTCAACCTACGACGCTAACACCCGCTGTAGCAGGGTCTATGCGCCGCGCGTATGTCGGTCACCTTTTGTCGGCGTGGTGCCAAACGCAGCTCGCGCTGACGCTGGGGACCGTTCCGCCGAAGCGGCGGCACTCCCCGTGCGAAAGGGGTTCGTCCGTGCCCCTCACCTTGGCTGTCTCCGTCTTCGGCCCGCCGGCCGCCGGCAAGACCACGCTCACCGTGGCGCTCGGCGCGCACCCCGGCGGGGCCGTCTTCCGTCTCCGCGAGCACGTGCCGCAGACCATCCTGGCGGCCACGGCGACCAGCGCCGAACGCCTGGGCTGGATCGACGACTTCACCGTGGTGACGGCGCTGCGTGGTTACCTCGACGCCACGGTCCGGGCCGGCGAGGCGCACACGCTGTTCTTCGACAACTTCCCCGGCAACGGCACCCAGGTGCGGCTGTTCCTACTCGCCCTGCGCCAGCACGCGCCGGAGTGTGTGGTTCGCGCCGTGGAGCTGGCGGCCGATACCACCACCTTGTACCGCCGGGCCACCCGGCGGCGGGTGTGTCACAGYTGCGAACGCGATCCGATCCGTGATCCCCGGCTGCCAGCCGAAGCCCGTGCCGACGACGCCCACGCCTGCGCCCGCTGCGGCGGCGTCCTGCACCCCCGCCGGGGCGATGCCCCGCGGCTGCTACGCGCCCGGCTCAACCGCTACCGCCAGACCGCCGATGGCATCCGCGGTGCCTTCCAGGAAGCCGGCGTGCCGGTCTTCCAGCTCAACGCTGCTAGCGGCGCCAGCCAGATCTTCGAGGACATCACCGCCCTACTGACGAGCAGGAGCACTCCGTGACGACCGTCCACCTTGATCCGCCACGCCTGCGGAGGGATGACGACTACGGCCACGCCCGGATGCCGCGCCGGGCCAGCCTGCCCGCCCCCGATCGGATCGAGCGCATCGCCTACGGCCGCTTCCGCAACGTGTACCTGTACATCACCGAGGCGTGCCAGCTCCGGTGCGAGCACTGCTACATGGGCGAACGGCTGGACCGGGCGCTCAAGCTGACCTTGCCGCAGATCCGGGACACCCTCGCCACGTGGCGCCGGATGGGCGGCAGCAAGCTGACCATCCTCGGCGGCGAGCCGACACTGCACCCCAATTACGTGGACGCCATCCGGCTCGGCCGGCAGCTCGGCTACGAGGACGTCATCACGACGACCAACGCCCAGAAGCCGGCGGCCCGCAAGTTCCGCCAGCTCGAACCGGAGGACTTCGCCTACGTCCAGGTCAGCCTCGACGGCGGCAGCGCCGAGACCCACGACCGGGTACGCGGTGCGGACACCTTCGCCACTGCGCTGGAGACGACGGCCGAGCTGACCGGCCGTGGCTTCGACACCCGGATCATCTGCACCGTCAACCAGGCCAACAAGCCCGACGCCCTGAAGTTGCTGGACATCGCCGACGAGATCGGCGTGTCCCTGGTGAAGTTCCACGTCTTCTCGACCATCGGCGTGGGGCACGGCAACGCCGACATGGCCATCGGACCCGCGGAGTGGGTGACGTTTTGCGACGACCTGAACGGAATTGCGCCGGCCTACCGGACGCGGGTCTGGTACCAGCCGACGTATGCCCGCCGCGACCAGATGGCCCGCTACGCCGCCGAGGGCTACCAGGGCTGCATCGGGCGGACGCTGGACCGGATCTCGATCTTTCCCGACGGCAGGTGCTACGTCTGCTCCTACCTGTTCGACACCGACCTGTACTTCGCCCGGATGCAGGACGGGCAGGTGGTGCTCAACCGCGGTGACAACGAGTTCGATCTCTTCACCCGGCCGCTGGTCACGAGCGCCTGTGGCGGCTGCAAGGCATCAGCCTGCCAGGGCGGCTGCCCGGCCGAGGAGATCGTCATGGGCGGCTCGTCCTGCGCTGCCGAGCCRGACATCGTGCCGGTGTGCCGGCTGTGGAAGTCCAGCGCCAAGCCCGAGGACTGAGGAGAAGATTCAGATGGAACATGTCATCGAGCCACTGCGCGGGCTGGACTGGAACGACATCGACGCCGTAGAGCACGCCACCCGCAAGGCGCTCACCCAGTTCGCCGACGACCCGGATCTGATCCGGGTCGCGCTCCTCGAACTACCGAACCGGCCGGAGCTGCTGGCCTTGTGCGAGCACTACGACATCCTGGACAAGATCGTGCTGTACCAGGATGACGCCGGCATCCGGGTGCGGCTGCATGTCTTCCTGCCCGRCTACTTCGACCGGCCGCACAACCACCGCTGGTCGTACGCCAGCCGCATCGTGCGCGGGGAGTACCGGCACTACCTCTTCGGCGACCTCGACGTGGACGCCGAACCGGAGCCGGGCTCCCTGACTGCGCTCCAAGTCCGGCAGGAGCAGATCGGCGACACCTACGCCCTGCACCACAGCATGGTGCACGCCGTAGTGGCCGAGCCATACACGGTGTCCCTGGTCATCCGCGGGCCGGCCGTGAAGGAGCGCTTCCTGGTCATGGACCGGGGGACCGGCGAGCGCTGGTGGCAGTACGGGGCCGAGCAGGAGACGGCCGGCGACGCGGCCCGTAAGCGGATGACCAGGGAACGGCTGGACGAGCTGACGGGGTTGCTGCGGGAGTGGGATCTCTTCTAGCGGACGGCCGCCGGTAGCTGATCCAGCGATTCACCGCACGCCAGCAGTTCCGTGAGATGCGGCAGCGGTTCGTGGTGGGCTCGCGCACACCGGAGCCCACCACTGGCCGAGGCCAGGGCCAAGCTGTCCCGCATCGGCCAGCCGTGGAGCAGGCCGTAGAGCAGCCCACCGGAGAACGCCGCGCCCGCGCAGTGGGTGTGGCGCACCGTGACCGGGACGGCCGGCACGGAAACAGTGACATCCGCCCCCACCGCGCACGCCCCGGCCGCCCCGGCGGTGACTACCACCCACGAAGCTCCGGTCTGGCCCAGCAGGGTGGCGGCTACGGCCGRGGCAGTTTCGTGCGCGTCGTCGTCGACGTTGGTCTGGATGATCAGATCCGGGCAGTCCCGGAGGACGGACGCCACCATCGGTGTGAGGACCGACCCTCCGAGGTTGACCAGCAGTGGCACGCTGGGCGTCCGCGCGGCCTGGATGGCCCGGATCGCGGCCGGTTCGATTACCTTGTAGCAGTCGACGTAGGCGTAGGAGGCCCTGGCCAGCGGTGCAAGGTCGACCGCGGTCAGGGCCTCGGCGACTCCTTGTAGGTACGGGAACCAGGTGCGCGTGCCGTCCTCGTCCGCCACGATCACGATCTGCGGCGTCGCCAGGCCGGGCACCGTCTCGACGGTGGTCAGCACACGGCCCCGGTGGAGCCAGGCTCTGACCTGGTCGCCCGGCGCATCGTCACCGATGTTGTTGCTGATCACGAGCGCTGGGATGTCGAGCGCGGCCAGGACGGCGGCGACCATCGGGCCATCGGCAGCGATGGAGGCTTCAGACCGCTGCACCTCGGCCCCGTGGTTGGCCTGCGGGAAGCGCTCGACGTTCCACAGTGACGCGGCGGCCAGGTAGCTGAAGCAAACCACCGGGCCGGAATCGGTGGCCACGGCTACCAGCCGTAGGTCGAGAAGGGCTGACCGGCGGCGATGTGCTCCAGGGCGGTGCGGCAGTAGGCGATCAGGTGGGTGGGCAGCTCGTCCAGCGGGAACCAGGCCAGCTCGCTGCACTTGTCGGGCTCGCGGTTGTCCGGCTCGCCGTCCCATTTGCGCACGGCGAAGAAGAAGGCCGCCCGGCCGCCGCTCGACGAATTGTGCATGACGTGCGCGAACTCGACGGCTTCCGGCTCGATGGTCACGCCGATTTCTTYCTTGGCCTCGCGGACGAGGGCCGCGATCACCGACTCACCCGCTTCGAGGTGGCCGGACGGGAGGTGGTAGGCGCCGTCTTCGTAGCCGGTGTTCTGGCGGCGGCCGAAGAGCACTTGATCGCCGTCCAGCAGGAGAAGATGGACGTCAGCGGTGAGCTGGTGACGGTGAGAGGCGGTCATGTGCCGGACCGTAGTGAGCTATGTGGAGCATGTCCATACGTTTGAGGTATAGACCTATCCAGCGAGCGCCCTCTGTGGTTGACDGAGAGAAGCCACGCCGTCATTCAGACGTTACTCTGCACTCGTCCCGAGCCAGCAGCTATTCTCGGAGGAGAAAATATGGCGGCACTCCGCCTACCTTCTCCGCAACGGTCATCTTGTCAGGACGGCTGATCAGCGATGCCGCTTCCTGCGCTCTGGATCGTATTTCCTCCGCTCGCCTGTCAGGTACATCTCCGAGAATAGCGCAAGCCAAGGCGGAACATAGTACATCGGCATGCCAGAAACGGCTGACCTCGACAAAATCTTCTGCGAGAGAAAGCGCCCATTCTGCAAGCTGCGCAAACCGAGCGGGCTTTGCAGTGCCGGCATGTACTGCGATTATGACTTTCAACTGAGTGGCCATACAGACCGTAGTTCCGACCTTATAGCCAGAGTCTCTACAACGGCTACCCAGATCGGTGAKCATCCTGTTCGCCTGCTTGTTGTCGACCAGCGCAGTCATCACCGCCCGAGCAAACTCCACCTCAAGAAGAGGCAGAGAACTGCCAGTCTTTGCGAACTTCAGCATCAGGTCCTGATAAAGGGCCAGGAGTTGGTCGATGTTGCCGCCGCTCGGAGCACCACGCAACATCCGTTCCGACTGTATCCGCAGGCCGGTTTGGGTAATACGTCGACTCAAGAACGCATCCACAATGCCGGACTTGCCAAGTTCAAAGACCTCTGATAGAAGTGCATAGATCCGTTCATTTGCAGAATTCAAATCGCCTCGGCGAAGGTCGAGATCCGCAAGGCGACGCCCCGCTTCAAGCGCATACAGGCCGAATTCAGCCTTCTCGCTAGCCAGCAGTTTGTAGAATTCCGAACTCTGCATGTAGCAGGCTTCGGCCTCCTTCCACTCGCATCGTTGAAAATGGAACACGCCAAGGGCATAGCTGTGCTGGGCGGGAGTAAGAGGCATTTCAGTTGCCAAGGGATGGTCGATGTGCCAGCGAGCATCCTCGATCACGTCGGTCGTGTAAGCCTCGGTTAGCGGCCTGAGATCGCTCGATAGAAGCGCCTCGTACACATACRCATCAGGTCGACGCGCACGCACCGTATTGAGAACATCTCCGACCTCATCAAGGATTCCGAGTTCGAGTGCTTCAGTCTCAAGGGCCGTGAAGCGCCGGGACCAGGGTTCAGATAGGACCRACCGGGCGCCATTGACGGCCTCCGCTGACATCTCTTCGCGCTGCCTTCCACGGCGGAGAAAAAGTGCCGGCACTTGGCATAGCGGATCTGTCTCGTCCCCTTGCGAGAAGGCAATGCCAGTTCTGACCGCCGAGCCGCGAGCCGAAATATCGAAGCTCGCGAGCATGTACTCGACTTCTTGCGGCCAGGAGGAAGGAATCGGTGCACCGCCCATCCAAGATGACAAATTAAGTCGATGTGATGCTACTCTATAGGCTTGCACGGCGACGGCAGCCAGTGCGTCGCCTCGGATCGAGGCAACGAGTTCACGTGTCAGACTGTGTATATGGAGGAATGGTAGCGCGTTTGGGTGTACTAGGTTCCAGCGTTCGATGATTCGCAGGCCTTTGCTAAGGATTGCCTCATCTTCGAGATTTAGCTCTTTGCTGATTTGGCCTTCGACCACGTCCGATGGCGGCCACGATAGACGCAGAGCTTCCTGKACAGAGCRCACGGGGTACGCAAGGATCACCAGGTCGAGTGCAAGAAGCACATACTGCGGCTGGCGCTTCAGGGCGTCGACAATCATGCGGTAGATCGCTGTGATCGTCGTATCCTCGTCGTCGCCGTAGCTCTCTAGCACGACCGCTACATTCTCGCGCAGACTTTCAAGGAAGGCTGTGAGATCACCATTGTAAGGAGCGTTTATCAGACAGGCGCATCCGTGCACTATCGCGAGCGGCCTGAAGTCTAGCGCCTCAGCAAGATATTTTTTACCATCCTCCTGCAACCCTTGACTGTGCAGGGAAACTAGCTGAACAGCCTMATCGTTCGCCATATTCATGACTTCGATTGGCGCGATGTTTACCACTTTGCTGTCGAGATTCTTTCGACTGGTAATAATTATCCGTGACCGCACTCCCGGCGGCACGAATCTCTCCAGTTCAGTACGAGAGTCTATGTTGTCGAGTACAACGACCGGTGGCGGTGTTTCACTGGTGACGAGTTTTCTGAAGGTTACAACTAGCTCACTTACGCCGACATCCGAAACCGCAAATCCGTGACGATCAAGCATCTCGCGGAATGAATCTTCGACTGGCCCCTTACCCCCTTCTTGAAAGGGTATGACCGGAATCCAGTCGTGCGCCGCAAACCGAAGGAAACTCCGAGTCAGGTGGAGCGCCAGTGTGGTTTTTCCGGTACCCGCCTCACCGTGAATCAGAACCAGACGCTCTCCAGAGGAAAGCACCTCAGAAAACCTCTTCTCAAGATCCGGTCGCGAAACATATTCCGGATCTTCGGCAAGTACGAAATGCCGATCGGAGATTTCCATCCGCTGCAGGATGGCCGCCAGCCTGTCACGGAGATCTTCAATTGCGCGCTGAACGGTTTTCTCTGATAGGAGGGGCTCGCCGCAACCCGTCCGGATCTCCTGGAACGTTTCGCTGTACGACTTGTTGCTATCTGCAAATATTTCTGCACCGAGCTCACGCCAGGTGAATTTGTCCTGAAGGCGTGCCATGGGAGCAGCCTCAAGCTGAGCGACTGCTTGATCAATAAGGACCCGCAGCGCGCGTCCCGGGTTCTGTGTAAAAAGGCCAGGATCGCGGCTATCGAGGATACGACGCAGCATCGGGATCGCAAGCGGCGGACTTTGGAAGTGCCGCGTGAAAGTGTGTGGGATCGAGCGTCGCGCTACTTCGTTGAGTTCGTCCGCGAGCTGGTCTTTATCTGACTTCACCGACCCATGATGGCCTACATCCGTACCGAAGGCAAACGGCTGTCTACGGCTGACCGATCTGGATGCCGTTGGGAGTCAACCTCGCACCGTCAGGTAGCCGAGAGAAGGACCCCGAGGCTTCCGATTCAAGGTCGGCAGCCTGTTCCGCGTTTCCGCGTTCCCTAATCTCTGCTGCCGCGAACATAGCGGAATCACCGGAAATCCCAGCGCTCGGCGTGCCRCCCACGTAGGCGATGAGTTTTCTCGCGAACGGGTAGTCAAATTCGGCCAGCCCTACGGCGCAATCCACGGCAGTCGTCCGTTGATGACCGTTACCGCTGTTTGCCCAGCGGCAAATAAGTTCTTTTCCACGCGACGGTTCACGCTCCGCAAGTTGAACCACAGCGCCCACCAGAACGGCGGTAAGTCTGTCAGCGGCCGCTTCGCCTTCCGGGCTCATMTCATATCCTGCCCAGCCCAATGCTTCGGCGAGCACCGTAACCTCGGTATCGGTCATGCTATCGAGGTCAAATAGTTGGCGCTCAGAACCCGACTCGCGCTCGGGCAACGGCGCGAAGAATTCGGGCTGTGGTGSCAATTCGGTCATTTCTTTACTGATTTAAACACGGCGGGTTGCTGCGGTCAATGATCTTTCAAATTATGGAGCTTCGAGTTGCCGGACACCCCTTGTCCGGCAACTTGTCCAGTAACCATCTTTCCCGGACATGCGGCTGATCCATAGCTTCCTCTCGTCTGCTGGGAAATGGGTCCCGGCGTCGAGAAAGGGAGTGACATGAGCGGAAGCAGTCTCGTTCCGCGCGGTGGAGGCGGTACACCGATTCCCCGCGAAACAGCCAAGGCCCTGGTGYGGCTCAACGGCGCGGTCGTGCACGAGCAGGMCGTGCTGCGTGCGGTGTCCAGCGTCACCGAGGCGGCGATGTCGGAGGCGGCCTACCTGATGCGGGTGCGCGGTCAGCTGGAGGCGGCTGCGCCGGACGCGAAGGAGGCCCTGGACCTCATCGCGAACACGACCAACATGAACCTCGCCCGCATCGTGCACCGCTTCGGCTCGGAGGTGAGCTGAGTGGCCGCGCTGATCGTGATTCTCGTGGTCCTGGCGGTCATGGGCGCCTGCGGCATCGCGTACGCCTGGAAGACGGCGCGGGAGGCCGGGATGCCCTGGCTTCGTGCCCGTCACATCCAGGACACCGCGCAGGCGGCCATGAACGACATCCGGGAGGAGACGCGGCGTGCGGAGGAGCGCATGCGGCGGGCCGCCTTCTTCCACGCCCGCAACCAGGGTGGCAGGTGGGGTCAGTGATCACGCAGATCACCCTGATCGCCCTCGGCGCAGTTCTGCTCCTCCTGGTGTGCGTCGTGTTCGTCCAGTGCCTCTGGATCAGTCGGCTGGACAGGGAAAACACGATTCGCGTGGCGCAGAAGGAGCTTGAGCGCCGACGGGCACGAGCCTCGGAGACGCCGCGTGACTCTGACGAGCGGAGCCACCCCGATGACTGACCTCATCTTGGTTGTGCTGATCTTCGTGGCCTTCTGGGCGGGCCGGCTCTACCAGTGGGTTCGGGATGCCCGGTCGACCATGGGCACTCCGTCCCGCAAGCGCTCGAAGGGCAAGCAGTGAGCACGCGCCGGCTCCACGACGAGGTGGTGGTCCGCGTGCCGCTGGAGGCGCTGCGGTCGGAGACCATTTCGGTCCTGACCGACTCGTACCAGACCCTCTTCATGAGCTGCTACGGCGAAGAGAAGGCCCGCCGGAAGGCCGCGGCCGTCCGGCTGGGCGAGGCACTGGYCAATGTGGACATCCTGCCGCTGATGGCCGAGAACCACGAGGATTATCGGCCGGCGTAGGCCGGCTCCCTCGCCGATTCCCCATTCACTAATCCCTGTCCCACCTGGCGGCAGGCTGGCGATAGCCATGCCTGCCGCCAGGTGAAAGGAGTTTTCGGTCTGGGGCGACGAAGTCGACAGCGACGTGACGCTGTAGGCGGTACCGCATTTCCAACCGGGAGAGAAAGGACTCTACGTAGATGGATTGGGACTCGCCGGTGGTGAAAGCCATCGTGGCGTTCACCGTGCTCTGCATCGCCCTACGGGTCGCCTACGAGGCAATCCAGCCGCTGGTCATCCCGGGCGCCATCGYGGCGGCCGTGGGAGCCGTGGTGTGGCTCGTGCTGCGGCGCCGATAGACGGCCAGGCGCCGGCAGCGTGTTTTCCACAGTTTCAGCAGGGGTCGTCGTGGGCGTCATCTATTTCTTCCTTGACAATGCGATCTTGTCGCGCGCATAAGGAGAAGTGGGGGGGTGTCGCCCATCATGGCCGGTCGGACTTCCGGATCGTTTGCGGCGCGTATGCCGTTCGCGCGACGCCAACAAGAGGTGCAACTACAAGGAGGTCTATGGTAAAAGGCGACAAGATCCGGGTACGTGGGAAGCCCCGGAAGGACATCGATGTAGAACTATTTATCCAGGCGCTTCTGCTGGCGTGCCGGGATATCGAGGAACAAGAAGGGGACGAGGTACGCACCCCGCCCCCGCCAGCGACCGGCCAGAGTGCCGACGGCCCGGCGATCTAACCGCCGAACCGATTCTCCTGGCGGATGTATTCCTTTCTACTCTTCAGAGGAGCGTCATTACAAGCATGGACAGGACCGAACCCAAAACGGGGTCGGATTCTGTGGGCAGCGCCACGCCGTTCACCGGACGGACGGCTGTGGCGGTGCGGCACGGCATCACGGGCGTGGTCTTCGTCATCGCCGTCCTGGCGTTCGCCTTTGGCTTCGGCAGCGGCTGGTCGCTCGGCCTCCAGTTGGGCGTCCCCGGCTGGACGGCACCCTTGGTGGCCCCGGCCGTCGATCTGTCGGTCATGGCGCTGCTGGCCGCGGTGCAGTATCTGCGGGCCAACGGCGCACCGGGACGATTGGTCGGTCCCCGGCTCCTGCTCGTGCTCTGCGGCCTCATGACCTTCGCCCTCAACACCACCARGCCGCTGCTGGACGGTGCTTGGGGACGGGCAGCCTTCGACGCTATAGCCCCCGGCCTGCTCATCGGATGGAGCGAGGTCGCGCCGCGCCTCTTGGCGCTGCTACACCAGCCGGCCGTCCCGGACGGTCCATCTCCCGCCGTCCCGGMCATCCGGGACGATGACGGGACGACCGAGGCCGAGGTCCCGGACCGGCCGCGTCCGCAGACGGTCCTGGCTCCCGCCCTTGTGCGCCGGGCGCGCCAGGCCGATGCCGCGCACCGCAAGGCCACCGGGCGGCCGATTACCCGCGATGCCCTGCGCGAGGAGCTACGGATCTCCAATGCCGTAGCCGGACAACTGGTCCGGACCATCCGGGCCGAGCGCCGGAACCAGTAGGCGGACGTTGCGGAATTCGCTACGGATCTACCAGAGGTACAAATACCGGGCGGCCTATTTCGCGCTTGACAGCCCGCTTTTGCGGCGAGCATAAGGAGAAATAGGGTCCGTCGCCACACTGCCGGCCAGCATCAAGGCCGCCCTCGGCAGGTTTGCCGCCCGCGACACCTGAAATCCAACCAGTTAGTAAAGGAAACGTATGACAGGACAAGAAACAGTCCGGGTGCGCCGTGCACCCAGGGCCAGCATTGCTATTGGTTCCGGCGCCCGGATGCCGAACCAGGCGGCCCGGTTCATGGTCGGGACGGCCAGCGGCCGAAGCGAGACGGAGGCCCGCCCGTGATCCCGGCCATCGTCGTGGCGGCCAGCACCCTCTTGGTGCTCGGGACCATCATCGGGATGCGGGCGCTCGACGCCCGGCGCTGGCGGACGTCCCTGGTGGCCTACCGCTTGACCATCCCGTTCGACCTCAAGCCCGACGACGTAGCTCAGTGGCTGGCGCTGGTTGCCGCAGCAACCCAAGCGCCGCGCTGGTCGCTGCTGGTTCTGCCGCCGCTGGGCCTAGAGATCGTGGCCACCCAGCAGGGGATCACGCACTACGTGCTGCTGCCGAAGGCTGCCGAGGCCCGTCTGCTGAACACGATCCGGGCGGGCTTGCCCAGCGCCAGGCTGGAAGCCGCCCCGGAGTTCCTGGACCGCCAGCTGCGTTGCCGGATTGCCGGCGAACTGACCATGACCTCCCGCCGCCGGCCGCTGTCGCGCGATCGAGCCGAGAGCATCACGGCCAGCCACCTGTCGTCGCTTCAGCCGCTGCGTTCGGGCGAGGAAGTACGGGTGCAGTGGGCGCTGACCAGCGCCGGGAACAGCGCTCCGGTGCACAGCGCCTCGGCCCGTGCCGGCGACGGCTGGTGGAGTACCTACCTCGTGGAGGGCACGGTGCCGGCCAATGCCGAAGCTGTACGCGCCCAGCGCACCAAGGAAGCCGATCCGCTGCTGCACGCCGTAGCCCGGGTTGGAGTCGTGGCGGCCGATCACCGGCGGGCCAAGACCTTGCTGGCGCGTACCTGGTCGACGCTGCACGGGCCGAACGCCCCGGGCGTCAGCATGGTGCGCCGCTGGCTGCCGGCCGACATCGTGGCCCGGCGGATGGAACGGCGGGCGCTGCCGTTGACCCGCTGGCCGCTGCTACTCAGCAGTGTCGAACTACCGAGCCTGGTCGGTTTTCTGCTGGGTTCGGTGTCGCTGCCGGGCATGCCGCAGGGCGGTAGCCGCCTCCTGGCTCCGTCACCGGGGATGCCCCGCACCGGCACGATACTGGCGCAGAGCAACTACGGCAGCGAGGCCGTACCCCTGGCGATGCGGACGCCGGACCGGCTGCGCCACCTCTACCTCTTGGGGCCGACCGGCGTCGGGAAGTCCACCCTGATCGACAACGTGGCGCTCCAGGATGCCGCCGCCGGCCTCGCCGTCCTGCTGATCGACCCCAAGGGCGACCTGGTGGACGACTTCCTGGCCCGCGTGCCGGAGGAACGGGCGGACGACGTCGTAGTGCTCGACCCATCGGCCACCGCCCGGCCGGTGGGCTTCAACCTCTTCGGGGGCCTGCGCACGGAGCAGGACAAGGAACTGGCCGTAGACAACGTGGTGCACATCATGGCCGAGCTGTGGCGCAGCTCGTTCGGCCCGCGGACCACGGACGTCTTGCGCAGCTCCCTGTTGACATTGACGCACACCACGGCCGCGGAHGGCTCAGCCTTCACCCTGGCCGAGGTCCCAGAATTGCTAATGAATCCGACATTTCGCCGCTCCGTGACCAACCAGCCGAGTGTGCCGGCCGGGGTCCGACCCTTCTGGCACGCCTACGAGGAGATGAGCGACGTCCAGCGCTTGCAGGTCATCGGGCCAGCCATGAACAAGCTGCGGGCCATCCTGACCCRTTCGCCGTTGCGCCTCATGCTGGGGCAGAGCCAGGGCTTCGACCTCACCGAACTGTTCACCAAACGCCGCATCGTGCTGGCCCCGCTGTACAAGGGCGTCATCGGCACCGACACGGCGCAGTTGCTCGGCGCGCTGTTGGTGGCCCTCTTCTRGCAGCGCACCCTGGCACGGGCCGCCGTGCCCGCCGAGCAGCGGCGGCCGGTCATGGTCCACGTAGATGAATTCCAGGATGTCCTGCGGCTGCCACTGGACATCGCCGACATGCTGGCTCAGGCCCGCGGCCTCGGTGTCGGGCTGACGCTGGCGAACCAGCAGCTCGGCCAGCTCTCGGACGCCATCAAGTCGGCGGTACTGGGGACGGTGCGCTCGTCGGTCGTCTTCCAACTCGACTACGACGACGCCCAGAAGATGGCCCAACGGTTCGCGCCCCTGACCCGGGACGACCTCATGGGCCTGAGCGCGTACGAGGTGGCGCTCCGGCTCAACATCAACAACACCACGTATCGGCCGGTGACCGGGAAGACGTTGCCGCTACCGGATGCACTGCGTGACGGCCGGGACTTGGCCGAAGCCAGCCGCCAGCGCTTCGGCACGGCCCGCGAGGACGTCGAAGCGGCTTTGCGCGCCCGTGTCGGCCGCCCGGACGAGACCGGCACCGGCGGGACCATCGGCCGCCGTCGGCGAGGGGGCACAGCATGACCACCCACCCGTTCGCCCCACCGCTCGCCCACCCGATCCCGTCGACCACAGCCCGGCTGTTTCCGCTGTCCTGCCGGCATTCTTATCCTCTTCGTCCAGTGACACATGACCTCCCCTATGGAGGTCACCTATGACCGCCGCCCGCCACTCACCGGCCATGATCGAGCTGCTGGTCGATCAGCTCAGCGACCGGGACCGAGCCATCCTGTACGACGTCGGCAAGGTGCGGGTGCTCAGCGGCGCACAGCTCACCCGACTGCATTTTCATGATCTCACTGCTACATCGCGTGACCGCACCCGGCGCGGAGTACTAGCCCGACTCGCCGGCCATGACCTTGTCGCCCCGCTGGACCGCGCGGTCGGCGGCGCCCGTTCCGGCAGCGCGGGATACGTCTACGCCCTCGGCGTCGCCGGCCAACGGGCCTTGCCGTTGCTCCATGCCGATGCGGTAGGTCTGCCGACGCGGGCGCGGCGACCGTGGACGCCCGGCCAGTCCTTCCTGAAGCACACACTGGYGATCTCCGAGCTGTACGTCCAGCTCGTGGAAGCGGAACGGGCCGGCCGGCTGACGCTGACCCGTTTCGCGGCCGAGGCTGGGGCCTGGTGGCCGGATGGGGCTGGCGGCCTCGTGAAGCCGGACGCCTCGGCCTGCGTGGCGTTCGGTGACGTCGAGGACTCCTGGCTTGTGGAGGTGGACCGGGCCACCGAGTCACCCGAGACGTTGTACCGGAAGCTGCGGCGCTACGTCGACTTCGCCGGTGCCGGTCAGCTCGGGCCGGACGGCGTCACGCCGCGGGTGCTGGTGACCGTCCCGCACGATCGCCGGCTTCAAGTGGTACGGGACATCCTCGCCCGGCTGCCGCCACCGGCTGATCAGCTCCTTGCCGCTGTGCTCTTTGACGAAGCGGTGAAACAAGTGGGGCGGGTACTGCGGGAATGAGCCTGATGATTGTCAACTATTGACAACGATAAGTATTGCAAGCTTGCAACGATAGAGGGATACTGGCAATGTGAAAGGAGGGCCGAGGCGTGAGTGAAGCTGGGCATCGCGAACCGCTGGGACAGCGTATCCGGCGTGCACGTCTTGACCGACAGCTTTCTGGTGTACAGCTCGCCAGGCGTGTCGGTGTTCACCCCTCCAACATCTCCCGCATTGAAAACGGCGACACGACGTCTCCAACGGCTGAGCTGTTGCAGCGCATTGCCCACGCCTTGGAGCTCGACCAGGCTGAACTGCTTGTCTACCTCGGCCTGACCGTACCTCGGGCTATCCCGCCACTGCATGCCTATCTCCGTGCGACCTACCCGGGCCTACCAGACGAAGCTATCCAGGAGGCCGAAGACGCGGTCACCCGGATCGCAGAGAGGTATGAGGCTGGCCCGCGCGAGACGTAGCTATCTATCCCAGCATTGACATGTAAGGCGTACCAAGAAAGGGGGAAGCCTTGAACAAGGACATTCTGACACGAGTCCGGGAGATCATTCCGGTGCGAGCCRTCACCCAGGGCGAGGCCCTGATCTTGGCGGAGCGGCAGGCAGCGCTACTGCTCCAGCTCCTCGCCATCCGCGCAGTTCCAGTCGATGTCTTCAAGATCAGCGAACTGCCGAACGTCGAGGTGCAGGTGAAGCCGCGATACGAGATGTCGGCCATCGCTGAGCTACCGGAGACCTCGGAAGTCGGTGGTGTCACGCATATGCGACGCGATGGTCGAACGGTTTTTACCATAAACCGCGAGGACCCCGTGGGCCGGCGGCGTTTTAGTCTGGCGCATGAGGTGAAGCACCTCATCGACGATCCCGCGGTCGAGATCATGTACGCCAAGTTCGGGTACGGGAAGCCCGAGAATCGGGCGCGGCAGATCGAGCGGGTGTGCGATCACTTCGCCGCCTGCTTCCTCATGCCGCGGACGGTGCTCAAACGAGCCTGGGTGAACGGGCTCCAAGACCTCGAAGCCCTCGCGGAGCAATTCAAGGTGTCGATGTCGGCTATGCAGATTCGTCTGAAGTACCTCGGCCTGACGGACGAGGAGGAGCGGYCAGCCTCGGAATACTTCCGGCTGGACGGACCGTCCTTGATCTTCGGGGCTGACTGCCCCGACGTGGCAGCCTAATCGCAGAAAGGAGGAAGAGTGATCAACCAGAGACCACCAGCGATCCGCGGCGAGCAGGCCATCGCCTACTACCGCGTCTCATCTTCCGGGCAGGTCAATACCGACTACGACCCGGAAGGCATCTCGCTGCCGGCTCAGCGGGTGGCCTGTAAGCAGCGCGCCCGAGAGCTGGGCGTCGTCCTGGTGGACGAGTACATCGACCCGGGGAAGAGCGGCAAGACGATTGACCAGCGGCCGGCCTTCCAGGAGATGATCGCCCGCATCAAGGCCGACCGGCACATCAAGCACGTCTTCGTCTACGCCCTGTCGCGGTTCGCGCGGAACCGCTACGACGATGCGATCATGATGATGACGCTCGAACGGCTCGGCGTGCAGCTCCACTCGGCCACCGAGAAGAACCTCGACACCACGCCAGCCGGCCAGGCGATGCACGGCATGATCGCCGTCTTCAACGAGTACCAGGTGCGCGTCAGCGGCGAAGACATCAAGTACAAGATGGGCCAGAAGGCCAAGAAGGGCGGCACGCTCGGCGTGGCGCCCTTGGGCTACCTCAACGTCCGCGAGCAGTTCGAGGGCCGCGAGGTACGCACGGTGGCGCTTGATCCGGAGCGCGCGCCGTTCGTGGTCATGGCCTTCGAGCTGTACGCCACGGGCAAGTTCAACTTCCATACCCTCCGGGACGCCCTGACGGAGGCCGGCTTCAGGACCCGGCCCACGAAGCAGTGGGCGAGTCGCCCGATCTCGATCAACAAGATTGGCGAGATGCTGCGTGACCGCTACTACCTCGGCTACGTCCGCTACGACGGCGAGGAGTACGAGGGGCGGYACGAGCCGCTGATCTCCCAGGAGCTCTTCGACCGGGTACAGCGGGTGCTGTACGCCGAGCGGCGGGCCGGCACGCGGCACCGGACTCATGATCACTACTTGAAGGGTCTGGTCTGGTGTGACCGTTGCCGACGGCGGCTGATCATCATGCCTGGCAAGAGCAAGAGCGGCGTCCGGTACTTCTACTACATCTGCCAGGGCCGGCTCGATCACCAGTGCGACTTGCCATACATGGCCGTCAGCAGGGTCGAACGGGCCATCGAGGACTTCTACGTCAACGTCCGGCTGACGCCCGACTTCCGCGCGACGGTCCAGGCCCACCTCGACGAGATGATGGCCAGCACTTCGGACGCCAGTCGCCGCCTGCGGGCCCGGTACGAACGGCAGCTCAAGGAGCTGGACGTCCGGGAGGACGGTCTGCTGGACCTCGTGGGCGATCCCGACTGGCCCAAAGAGAAGTTGACAGCCAAGATCCGTGCCGTACGCGAGGAGCGCACCCGGCTGGAAGATCGGCTGGCCGAGAGCGACCGGCCGCTGGACACCGGGCACGAGGTGCTGGCCACCGTGCTCCGGCTGCTCGAAGATCCGCAGACACTGTACCGGCGCGCGGGTGTCCGTGCCCGCAAGGTCCTCAACATGGCGATCTTCACCAAGCTGCACGTCGATGTACAAGKCGAGCCGGTGGTGACCTCCGATGACCTCAAGGAGCCGTTCGCGGCCACGGTCTCGGCGCACCGCGCCTGGAGTCTCACCGAAGCCGTGGACGGCGTGCTGGCCGATCGGGAGCGCCAGGTTGCCCCGGCACGACAAAGCGGCGCTCCCCAGGGGGATGACGCCGCTCTCGATGATCTTTCTGACCGTGACCTCTTGATCACTGCTCTTTCGGGCGGGTGTTCAAGTACGGGGGTTCTGGTGCGGGAGGGGGGACTTGAACCCCCACGCCCGAAGGCGGCAGATCCTAAGTCTGCTGCGTCTGCCATTCCGCCACTCCCGCGTCACCTCCAGAGTAGCGATCGCCTCACCTGGGGGGCGCTCCGCCTCCCGCCGGGTTATGCCCCGCATCCTCACCAGGACCGCGGACAACCGCGGACAACAGTGGACAACCGCGGACAACAGTGGGCAGCCGTGGACGACCGTGGGCAGCCGCGGGTAGCCATGGAGGCTGCCCCAGTCCGGCCACGAACCTTCGTAGTGAGCCATTCACGAGGTTTACCGGTATCGGCCGGGTTTGGTGGACGCCAGGGCGGACAGATATCGACAGTCCAGAGGGCTCACGCCGCCGGTCGCCGAGGCTCGTCCCGCGGTCGTCGGGACGACAACCGTGAGRGGGCYGTTGTCGTCAGCCTGACTCGCACGGCTATCCGACCGGCGGCAGGGTTGTTTCGCGCCGGTTTGGCCAGGACGACTGGGAGACGATTCATATGACCCTCACCGAGGTCCCGCGCTCCGCCCCCGCCGATGTTCCGCCCACCGGCGAGGCACCGGCACAGGTCGAGAGCCCGCCGGCCAAGATCAGGGCCAAGATCAGGGCCGAGGCCAACGTCAGGGCCGGGAACGAGACCGGGAACGAGGCCCAACGGCTGGTCGGCCCCGGCCCCCGCCACGCCGCCCAGCGTGCCCTCCTCGAACGGAACCGGGCGTTGAAGCTCATCGACACCGGTCGGGCGACGACCGCGGCCGTCTGCGCGGTCCGTGACACGGGCCTGCGGGTGAACGGCAGGCCGGTCGCCGAGGTTCATCTGCTCATCGAACGCCCCGGCGCGTGGGGCAACGTGTATCCGGTGGTGCGCAGCACGGTCCTTCCCGACCCGGACGTCGACCTGAGCGAGGCGGCGACGGCTTCGTCGGGCCGCCCGCGTCGTATCCCCGTGCTGGTCGATCCGCACCGTCCGGAGAACGTGCTGCTGGGCTGGGATCTGCGGCCGGCGAGCTGACGAAGCCGTCAACGAAGCGGCCGACGAAGCCTGCGGGATGGGTCGGCCAGGCGCCTCAGGGACGGTCCCGGTCAGGCGGCTGCGAGGCCCAGGTCGCGCAGCAGCTTGGCGACATGACCGGTCGCGCGGACGTTGTACTGCGCCACCTCGATCGTGCCGTCCGTGCCGATCACGAACGTCGAGCGGATCACGCCGATGGTCTTCTTCCCGTACATTGTCTTCTCGCCGAAGGCGCCGTACGCGGCGAGCACCTTCCGCTCCGGGTCGGAAAGCAGCGGGAACGTCAGGGCTTCCGTGTCGCGGAACTTCACCAGCTTGGCGGGCTTGTCGGGAGAGATCCCGAGCACGTCGATGCCGGCGTTGTCGAGCTGGGCGAGGCTGTCCCGGAAGTCGCAGGCCTGCTTCGTGCACCCCGGGGTCGACGCGGCCGGATAGAAGTAGACGACGACCCGCCGTCCCCGGTAGGACGCCAGGGACACCTCGTTCCCCTCGGAGTCGGGCAGGGTGAAGTCGGGTGCGATGTCGCMGGGGACCAGACGGGCGGCGTTGGCGGTCTCAGTCATGGCCCGAAAAGTAGCCGTGGCCCGCGCGGGACGGCAAACCCCCGGCGGACAGATCCCCAACGTGGCGAGGTTCGGGGGACCTGGGCACGGTCTGTGCACCGTGGACCGTGCCCAGGTCCCCCATCTGCTCAGGCTGCCCTGCTCAGGAGCCCGGTCAGGCTGCCGCGTCGACCGCCGCGCGGAAGCCCTCCGGGGTGAGCTGCTCCCCGGACAGCCGCTTGCCGTTGACGAAGACGGTCGGCGTGCCGGTGACGCCGGCCTTCGATGCGTCCTCGTCAACCTTGGCGACGTACCCGTCGTAGGTCCCCTCGTTGACCGCTTTCCGGTACGCCTGCGAGGTCAGCCCCGCTTTCGCTCCGAGCGTGATGAGCGTGTCGTTGGTGAAGCCGCCGGTGCGCTCCTCGGGCTGGTTCGCGTACAGCACATCGTGCAACTGCCGGAACCTGCCCTCGTTGGCGGCTGCCGCCGCCGCGTTCGCTGCCCGCTTCGACTCCGGCCCGATGAACGACATCATGTGGTAATCGATCTTGATTTTGCCGTCGTCAAGGAGCTTGCCGATGGTCGGCCCGGTTGTCTTCTCCAGCGTCCCGCAGATGGGGCACTGGAAATCCTCGTACAGGTCGACGGTGACCGGCGCGGACGCCTTGCCGACGACGATGCCGTGATCGGTGCCGGTGGCGCTCGCTGGCAGGACCACCGGCTTCGACTCCTCGCGGGAGTTCTGGACGGCGAAGCCAATCACGCCGACCAGGACGAGAACGGCCAGCACCACGCCGGTGATGATGCCGCGCCGCCGTCGCCGTTCCCGCGCTGCCGCCGCGGCCCGCGCCGCCGCGGCCTTGGCCCGTCGCTCCTGTCCGCTGACCGTCTTGCCTCCACTTGCCGGGGGGGTCGCGTCGGGCCTTGCGCCGCCGCCAGGGGCCCTACCGCCGGTTGTCAACGGTGCCTTCTTCGACTTCGCAGCCATCAGCGGTACTCCCGGAAAGATCGTTCACTGGTTGGTCGAGGAGACGGTCCACCGCCAGGTAGCCGCTCGGCCGCCAGGCCAGCAGCCCGGCGGCGGCGAGCAGCAGGCTGTCGCGGATCAGCTCGGAGGTGTAGTGCGTCGGGGCGTCGGCAGTGAGATCACCCCCAGAGGAGAAGCAGCCGCAGTCGATCCGCAGCCCCCGGGTGGCGGCCGACGCGATCGCTGCGATGTAGACGGCGAACATCACCGCGGACACGACGGCGGACAGCCGCACGGCGAGCCCCACGACGAGCAGCATCCCCAAGGCGATCTCCAGGAACGGGACGCCGTACGCGATCGGCTGCACGAGGGCATCGGGCAGGATGCGGAACGCCCGCACGGAGCGCACCATCCCGTCCGGGTCGTTGACCTTCAACAGCCCGGCGACCAGCCAGACCACGCCGAGGCCGAGGCGCAACACTGTGGAGACGGCGCGACTGGCCGGCTGCATGGGGGTGACAAGGCTGTAGGTGATCGGATTCAAGACCGTGCTTCTTCTGATCCGGACCGCTCGGCGGTCAGTTTGGGCAGGTCGTCGATGTATTCCTGGACGCTGGTCCCCGCCAGGTACAGCGCGCGGATCCTGTCATCCCGAGAGAAGACGATGACCTGGGCGCCATGGGTGACCAGAACGGAGCCGTCGGCCTGGACCTCCGGTTTCTCCAGGGGAACGCCCAAGGCCTCGGCCTCGGTACGRATCCGGTCGAACGGGCCGCGGACGCCGATGAAGGTTGCGTTGAACTGTTTAAGCCAACGGCTKAGGACCGCCCCCRTATCCCGATCAGGGTCGGTCGTCACGAAGACGACCGTCACCTGGTCACGCACGTCCGGTTTCACCTCGCCGAGTGCCGACGCGAGGTCCGCCATCGTGGTCGGGCAGACGTCCGGACAGTGGGTGTAGCCGAAGAACAGCATAGTGATCTTCCCCTGCGTGCGTGTGCGCAGGTCGAAGGGACGGCCGTCGGCGTCGGTGAGGTTGAGGGCCGGCTTGGCCAGCCGCCTGGCCGGGACGGTGCCGTGCAGGCTGCCGTCGCCGCCGTTGCCCACATCGACGATCTTCACTCCGGTGTCGGTTCCCGAGCCGGCGCAGGCGGTGAGCAGCGCCATCGAGGAAGCGACCAGGACCGTGGCAATGGTTCCGGCCAGCGCCGGACGGCGCCGCCGGGAGCGCGACGGGGGGAACTGTCCAGGCGGGGAACCGGCGTCGTGACGGGAACCCGTGTCGTGACGAGGATGGTGGACTGGGGACATGACGCTCCAGGGCAGGGCCGGGCAGGACGGATCGGGGCCACGGAAAACGTGTCCGCCTGACTGCGGCAGGTGCTGACGGTGGGAGTCGCCCGGGGCGACTCCCACCCGGGCCAGAGCACCGCTGGCCGTCGCGCACAGCGTTCAGCGTAATGTCCCGCCGGACGGATTCCGGTGTGCGGTTGCTTCCGCCTGTGGCGCCAGCTGCGCGGTGTCTGCGGCGCCAGCTGCGCGGTACGGAGACCGGGACCGGACGGGGCGAGACGCCGCGCGTCAGGGCGCCCGCGTGACGTGTCGCGCCACTGGCGGTTTGGTCTCGCCGGGCGGTGATGTGTCTGGCACGATCGTTGCAGGCCGGTCGCACCCGACGGAGATGTCMGTGGCGTCCATCGACGCCGATCGACGCCAGCCGCGGGAGCGCGTCCGCCATTCGCAACGGACGAGAGGGCGACATMGGTGCCGCAGGACCCGGCCGTGATCCAGCAACAGATCGAAGAGACCCGCGCCGAACTGGCGGAGACGATCGATTCCATCACGGAGATCGTCAGCCCGCGCCGCGTCGCCGAGCGGGCCCAGATGCAGCTGCGGGTGAAGACCGCCGAACTGCGCCACAGGTACGGTCCGGCCCTCGGGATCGGCCCGGGGCCGGCGCTTCCCGAACTGGAAGCCGGCGTCGGAGCCGATGGCGTGGACCGGCGGGGGGATGCGGGCACGCTGACCGGGGGTGCGCTGGACGGCAGGGCGGTGCCCGGCCCCTCTGGCGGCGCCACCGTGGTCCGGGTGGTGCGCTGGGAGCGGGTCGTTCTCGTGGGTGGAGGTGTGCTGCTCCTGGTGGGTGGGATCCGTCATCGCCGTCGTCGCCGGTCGTCCCGGCGCGGGTGAGCGGCCCGCCCGCCCGCCTGGGCCGCTCCCGGGCCGGTCGCGCCGACTCCCTGCCCCCGCCTACAGGTCGCCGGTGCGGCGCAGCCAGGCCAGCATGAGGATCCCCGGCAGCACCGGCAGCCAGAAGCTGATCAGGCGGTAGACGAGGACCGCGGTGAACATGGACGCCGCCGTACCGCCCGCGGCCGCGAGCCCGAAGGCCAGTGCCGGTTCGATCGCGCCGATGCCGCCGGCTGTCGGCGCCGCGCCGGCTACCATCGAGCCGATGAGGTAGACCGCGGCAAYGGACAGCAACGTCATGCTGGTGCCGAATGCCCAGACCGTGCAGGCGAGCGCGAGGATCTGGAAGAAGCGTGTCCCTGTTTGGGACAGCAGCAGCAGCAGAGCCCGGCACGGGGAACGGGCGAGGATCTTCAGATGGGTGTCGAAGGCCCGCACCGCCGGCCGGGCCTTCGACCGGATCCGTGGATGGGCCACGGTGCCCGTCACGAGCGCGCAGACCGCCCCACAGCCGAGCACGAACGGCCCCGGCCCGAGCCCCTGGACAGTGGACCGCAGCGGGTTGGCCACGGCAGCCCCGATGCCCGAGTCGCTGAGGGTGCCGGCGACCAGGACGATGCCCCCGAGGTGCGCCACCCCGCCGGCCACCTTGATCGACGTGATGGCCGCCAGGGCCGCGGGACGCGTCATCCCGCGCCGTTCCAGGAAACGCAGATGGATCGCGATGGCCCCGAGACCCGCGGGCACGATCCGGTTCGCCGCCGCTGCCGCGACCTGCAGGCCGGTCACGGTGCGTAGCTCGATCCGCWGGCCGCTGGCCGCCCGCGTGGACAGGCCGTTGGCGAAGTAGAACAGGACCGAGGAGAGCGCGCAGATGACGAGCCAGTGCYAGCGGGGCGTGGGAACGCCGGCCAGCCGTGAGGCCATGTCGCCGCGGAAGCGCACGGCCAGGATGGTGAGGGGCACGGCGAGCACGCCGGCGAGCAGGACGTTGCGCCGCCGGGACCGGGACGATCGAACCGGTCCGAGACGGAGCGCGAGCGGTTCGGCGAAGACGTGGACGTCACCGGCCGGGGATGCGACGAGCTCGCCCCTCGGTGTCGTTGTAGAGCTCGGTTTCGTTGTAGAGCTCGGTGTCGTTGCAGCCACGTCGTCGGAGTTGTCGTCCGGGTGGGCACCGGGGCGTCGTAGTAGCTGCCGGGTCAGCACCACCGGCGGTGGAAGYGGGGGCGCGGGCGCGGCGGCGCTCTCGGCGCTGACAGCGCCGAGCAGGACCGGAGTCTCGATGACTACCCCCGTAGGATCGACAGGCGCGATCACGGTCGTGATGCAGAGGAGACGTACGTCACGGTACGCGGCTTGACGGTATGCGGCTTGGCTGAACAGCAGCTGAAGCAGTCTCATTGCCAACCTGGCCACCGGAAGTCGCGCGACGACGCTTCGGGAGGAATCGGTCGGCGGCCCTGGTCAGGAGCCGCAGACCGCCTCGATCGGATCCTGTTGGCGTGGCAGGTCGAACCAGACCTGCTTGCCTGACCCCCGGGTGTCCGGTACCTCGACGACACCCCAYTGCATTGCCAGCGCGGCGACCAGATGCAGGCCCCGGCCCGACTCGTCGTCGTCGTGGGCGGGCTTCAGCACCGGCCACAGCGAGCTTCCGTCGTCGACCGCGATGCGGATCCGGTCGTCGCGCAGGGACAGTGTGAGGCACAGGGCGGCGCGGGCGCCGACGAAGCGCACCGCGTTCGTCACGACCTCACTGACGAGTAGCTGCGCGACCTCGACGGTCTCCGGGCGGCCCCAAGCGGCGAGCAGCTCGGTGACCAGCCGGCGGGCTCGGCTGGCGGCGCGGGGATCGGCGGGCAGGTCGAAGCGTGCGCTGAGAGCTTCGGCCACGCCTCACCTTCCGGGGGGTTGTCAGTCACGGTCGTCGTTCCGGTGCGGGGGTCTGCCGCGTCGCGTTACTGCCACCATGACCGCCCCCCCAAACCTGACCCTCTGTGGTCGTCGAGCCGGGCAACGGCCACGCGACGCATCTGGATACCGCGACCGGGACGTCCGGGCGACGCGACGCGCCGAGGACGGCATCGGCGCTTCCCCCGCCGGGGTGCCGGGCCGGGGTGGCAGGCCGTCCCAGCGGGGCGGGTCGGCCTGCCCCGCTGGGACGGCCGGGCGGGTGACCACGTCGGGGATGGCGTCAGATGACGTCGATGCCGTCCAGCACCGACTCGCGGCGAGCCATCCAGGCCCGCGTGACCTCGTCGACCGCGGTCTGGTCGATGCGGGCCGCCGCCGCCGACAGATCGCTGCGGGGGGACGGCACCATGTCCGCATCCGCATCCGCTCGCGCGGCTGTTCGCGGCATGGCAGCCCGACCGGGGTGTGACGAGTTCGGCGGGTCGATCCCAGGTTGCGCGTACCGGCTACCGTAGCCATGCGGTACACCACCGGTTCCGTCCGGGGCGCGCCCGTCGGGCGGGGTCGGGTTCCGATCGAAGGCCGGCCCGGGGTGGTCGGGACGGCCGATGGGCCGTGGGCCGGGCTGGTCCCTCGTCGGCTGCCCACCCGGTTCCGCGCGCCGCTGCGGTGCTCGGGGACGGTCTGCCCAGGCTCTCGCCCCGTTCCCCGCGGGGCGTCCCGGGGACTCGGCCGGGCCCGGCCGTCCGCGGTCGGGCTGTCCGCGGTGTGTGGATCCCGGCTGCATGGATCCCGACCGGGTGGATTCCGGCGGCGTCGGCCCCGGCTGGGGTGATGGCCGGCCCTGGTGGCGTCCGGGCCCCGGCAGCGCGGGACCGGGGTCCGACGGGCCGCCTGGCCCGGTTCCGGTGCCGGTCATCGAGCGCGGCGTCTCGACCCTGGCCGTGGCCATCTCGACCGGACCGGAGATCGAGGGAGCGGGCCGGGATGACGGCACGACGACATCGTCCCGGGCCACCGACGGGTTTACGGCCGGCGGGTAGCCGTCCGCGGCGGACCGGTCCCGGTCCGTGGGGTACCCGCCCGTCGGATACCGGTCCGAGGAGTATCCGTTGGGAGCATGTTGCCGCCCGCCGGGCAGTCGTGGCCGGGCACCGGTTGGCCGCGGAGCACCCCGCTGGGCGGGATGGGCAGCCGGGGGCGGGTAGCCCGAACGGTCGGAGTATCCGCCGGACGGCGGGTGGTCGGAGTCTGCCGGGGACCCCATGGGCAGGTGGGCAGCCGCCCCGGGCATCGGCTCGGGGAACTGTCCAGGAACCGGGACAGGCGGCCTGACCGGTGACTGTGGTGGCGGGGGTGACTGTGGTGGCGGGGGTGACTGTGGTGGCGGGGGTGACTGTGGTGGCGGGGGTGACTGCGGTGCGGGCGGTCTGGCCGCGGGGCGAGCCGGAGGGAACATCCTGGCCTCGTCAACCGCCCGGCTGTCCGGYGCGGCGCCCGGCGACATGCCGGTGATCGCGATGATCGACGCGCAGGGCCAGAGACGGTCGCAGCTCAGGCAGAGGTCGAACTCATTCGGCTGATGAAGGTCGATGAGGGTGATCAGCGAGTGAATATGCTCGACGATCTTCGGGCCGACCAGGACCGGCCCACGGGCGATGACGTCGAGCTCCGAGCGCAGTCGCCCGTGATACTGCTCGACGTCAGCAAGGCGCGGATCCTCCATCACCGGCAGCATGCACCATAGCGGGCCAGCGGGCACGAAGGGTGTAGCCCGTTCGGGTTCACCGTCACCGCTGACTCACGTTCCGTTTCTGACTCGCGGTGCCAGACGCCGCTGATGGTTCCCTCTCCCTTACGTGCGGTGAGGGCGGGAAGTGGGTTCGCCGGGACGGGCCGCATGGTCATGCCGAGCCGGAGTCCGGACGGCGTGGCCGCGGGGAGGCGCTGATCGCAGATCAGGACCGGTCCGGCCGGACCTCGTCCGTGCGGCGGACCTGCCGCATCAGACCCTCCTGAAGCCTGGCGAACTCCTCGATGTAGGGACTTTCGACCTGCCCGGGGGCACCTCCGGGCTCCTTGCCCGGCGCGGACCGGTCGAACGGCTCGAAACCCGCGAACTGCCCGCCGGCACCCGGCGGCATGCGGTCGGGCTGGCCGTCGAACGCGGGATAGTGCCCACCCCCCGCCGCCTGAGCGCCCCGCTCGGCGGGTCCGTCGTACCCGGGTCCGTAGGAGGACGGCAGGCCGTTGCTGCTCTGCGGGACCGCACGGTCCGCGGCGTTGTCGAACGCCGGGTAGTGGGCACCGTTGGCCGAGGCCGCGCGGTCGGTGGGACCGTCGTAGGCGAACCCCGAGCCGTTGGGACTGCCGGCCCCGGGGCTGATCGAGAGCGGGGCGCCGCGCATGCTGTCGCCGGAGGTGTCCGGCTGCTCCGTGGAGAGGAACCCCTCGGATGCCGGGTAGATGCGGGCCGACAGGCTGACCGACATCGGGTCACTGCCGTAGGTGATGACGTCAACCTGGTCCTCCGCGCTGATGCCGCCGCTGCGGGCGAGATCGACGAAGCGGAACAGATCGGCCCACCGTAGCCCATCGAGGTCGACGCTGATACGCAGTGCCATGATCGTGCCCCATCCCTGAGGTTCGTTACGTGCCGACGGTTACCTGGGCGCCAACGGACGATCGAGGGGTGACCGGCTCGCCCCCGTCAGCGCCAGCCCGGGCGGCGATGGGCGGCAGCTTATACCGCGTTGGGAGACCATTCCCCATCCGGGGAGGTTCGGCTGGCTCTGCTCCGATAAGGCGAAGTGGGGGTATCGCGTTCTTCGTCGCGTCCCGTCACCCGAGGGCATTCCCGGGCGGAACGTTGGCGGGGAATCAGGACGGCCGGGCTGGCCCCTCCGGTGAGGAGGTGTGGGGTGCGTGGATGCCGGCCGGGAGGCGTGGAAAGTCTCGGCCGGCGGACGTGGTCGGTCGATCGGGCGGTCGTGAAATGCCGCCTGGGGTGTCACCGGTGATTGGAAGGCGGGTAGTGTCCGACCCTGTGAACGTTGTGTCCGGCGGTGTCAACGGGGTCGGCGCGGCTGGGGTGGGCACGCAATCGGGTGTCATGCAGTCCGGCGCGCTGCCAATCAGGCTCCTGCACGACCGCGTGCTGGTCGAGCCGCGTGAGGATTCCGTGGACCGGCGGTCGAAGGCGGGCATCGTCATCCCCCCGACCGCGCATATGGGGAAGCGCCTGTCCTGGGCGGACGTCGTCGCGGTGGGGACGGCCGTGCGGACCATCCAGGTTGGCGATCGGGTGTTGTTCGACCCCGAGGACCGGGCCGAGGTGGAGCTGCACTCGACCACCTACGTTCTGCTGCGGGAGCGGGACGTGCACGCCGTCGCGGCGGAGCGGTTGGACGACGGCCTGACGGGTCTGTATCTCTAGATCCGGCCGGTCGGCCCCCAGGCTTGCGTGGCCCTTTCCGACCATCCGATGACGGCGCGGCGTCCAGGTGGTGTACGGTGCCGCATCGATCGAGATGCGGGCGGTCCACCGGAGTCGTGATGTTTGATCATGGCTGTGGCGGGAGTGACACCGCGCCAGCCAGGCGCTGCCTGGCCTGACGCGGTTCCGCCCCGTATCCTTCGCTCGGCTCTGGAGATCCGCGTTCCGGCCGGGACCCTTGGATGTGGTGGAGGCACCCGGAAATGCGGACACAGGGCATCGCGTCACCTCAATCTTTGGGGTCACTGCGTACTGTAACCAGCCGATGTCCTGAGGTGCAGTGTTTCATGGCTCCTCACGCTCGGTCGAAMCCAAGACCGATGGGTTGGCATACCCATTGGGTGAACGACGGCAGGGAAAGGAAGGAGACGCATGGCTCGTGACTTCGACGCTCGGCGAAGCACGGATGTCGAGGAGGACGAGCTCCAGGAACAGAGCCTGGAGACGCTCAAGGCGCAGCGCGCCGGTGCGGCGGCGGACCTGGGGGACGACATGGACGCCCTCGAGGCCGAGCTGGACCTTCCGGATGCGGAGGTGCGCGACGAGGAACTGTCGCTGCGGGTACTTCCCCGGCAGGCCGACGAGTTCACCTGCACTCGATGCTTCCTGGTGCAGCACCGCAGCCAGCTCGCAGACGTCCGTCACGTCGTCTGTTCGGACTGCGCGGCCTGAGGGCCGGGTCCCGGGGCGGGGTGTCCCTCGACGGCGGGCGGTGCGGACCGGTTGCCCGGTTGCCCGGTCGTCTGAGTAGGCGTACCACTACCTAGCGCGAGTTTGTCGCTGGGGGTGGTGCGGATGCTCGACGAACAGTCACCGATGTCCGGTTCCGTCCGGTCCCGTCCCGCCGCATTTGAGGGTCGACGGCCCCTCCGCCCGGAGGATGCCGCTCCCCGTCCCGGGGAGGAGGATCCCGCGGACGGTCCCGAAAGCCTGCCGCTGCTCCTGAACCGGTTCGTCCCCCCGCCGGCCCCGCCGGGTCATGTCGATCGACCACGGCTGCTCGACGCACTCGACGCCGCCACCGTCCTGCCCCTCACGGTGGTGCGGGCTCCGGCCGGCTCGGGCAAGACGGTGCTGGTCGCGGCCTGGGCCGCGGCCCGGCGGGGGGAGACGCCGATCGTGTGGGTGCGGGTCGATCCGGCGGTCGTCCCCGGCCCGCGTGGCGGGGGGCCGGGCCTCCCACTGTGGCCGCAGCTGCTGCACGGGCTGGGACGACACGGTCTGCTCCCGGCCGGTGAGGGCTTTGGGAGCCGGTACGGTCCCGCGGCCGACGATCTTTATGATCGGCGTTACCGACGGCTCGCCAACATCCTCGCCGACCTCCCGACGTCCTTCATACTGATCCTCGACGACGTGCATCTGATCACCCGGCGTTCGGACCTCGACGGCCTCGAACTGCTGATCGACGGGGCCGCGGATCGGGCCCGGATCATTCTGATGGGCCGGATGGTGCCCGTGGCGCTGCACCGGCTGCGGGCCGCCGGGTGGATCACCGAGATCGGTCCGGCAGATCTCGCCTTCACCCGGGCGGAGGCCGCCGCGCTCCTGGGCCGGCAGGAGATCACGGGCCGGCAGGAGATCACGGCGTCGCCCGCGACGGTGAGCGGTCTCGTGCACGTCACCGAGGGCTGGGCGGCCGGGCTGCGGCTGGCGGCCGGGGCGCTCGCCGCACGGGAACGACGACCACTGCCGGGGGCGGATGGGCGGTGGGAAGCGGCCGTCGCATCCCCGTCCGGTGGCCTCGGTGACACGGCTGGTTTCTCCGGCGCCGTGGCCGGCCATCCCGCGATCGCCGATTTCCTGCGGGCCGAGGTGCTAGCCGGTAAGCCGTCGCCGGTACGCCGCTTCCTCCTGCGGACCAGTGTCCTGGAGCGCATGACCGGGCCGCTGGCGGACGCCGTCGCGGCCGAGCGGATGGACGCGGGCGTCCTGGCGGCGGCTACCGGCTCGCGTGCCGCGCCGGCACCCACGGTGGGCGCACGGGTGAGCGGGAAGGAAGTTCTGGCGGCACTCGCGCATGCCGACGGCTTCGTGGTCGAGCTCGACCACGACGGCGGATGGTTCCGCTTTCACCGGCTGCTTGCCGCGGTGCTGCGTTCCGCGTTGGYCGCGGACGGCGACGAGGACACCGCTGAGCTCCACTTGCGAGCCGCGATCTGGTTCGCCGCGCACCGTCGGACGACGGACGCGGTACATCACGCCGCGCATGCCGGGGATTGGTGGTACGCGGCCTGCCTGCTCGTCGATGGGACCGAGATGGTGGACGCCCTGCATGGCGGCGTCGCGGGGTTCAGCCCGATCATGACGGGGATGCCGGACTCCCCGGCCTCGTGGTCGCCGGAGTGCGCACTGGTCRCCGCCGTGGGCCGGCTGGGCCGGGGACAGGTGGGGGCGGCCACCAGATACCTGCAGGTGGCCCGGGGGAGCATCGCCGCGGCGGTCGTGTCCCGTCGTCGCGCGCTCGCGGTCCGGGCCGATCTCGTCGACCTGCGCCGGGCGGAGCTCGCCGGGGCGTGCGAGGAGATGCTGAGCATCACCCGCCGGTTGCTACGGTCCCCGGGCAGGCCGGGCGCCGTGCCGCAGCCGGTTGGTCCGGTGGTTGCCGGTGTGACGGGGCGGGCGGAGGCTGCGGGGAAGGGCCGGCCACGACCGCCCGCCGACATGCGGCCGCCGGGAGATCCCCGGTTCCTGCCCGCCGGCCCCGTCGGGGGCGCCGAAGGTCCCGGACGGGAGCCGGGCGGTGTTCGACGTGATCACGTCGGGGGAGACGTGGCCCGCCCCGGCTCCGTCGTCGGTGGGGCCCCGCCGGACCGCCCGGCCGGGATCGTCGCGCGATCGACCGGTGGTGGCGTGGATGGGGGCGTGGATGGTTCCGACAGGATCGCGGCAGCCGTGGCCTGGTGTGCGCGCGGGCGGGCGGAGCTCTGGCTCGGCCGTCCCGACCTGGCGCTGGAGGCGTTGCGGGAGGCGATGACGGCGGCCCGGGATACCGGTCTGCGGACGGTCGAGGCATCGGCGTCCGGGGCGATGGCTCTCGCCTACGTGCTACGGGGTCGGTTGCGGCAGGCCGAGTCCAGCGCGGCAGCGGCGGTCGCCACCGCCGCTGTGATCACTGCCAGCCCGGTCGATCCCACGGCCGTCCCCGCATCCTCGGATGGTCGGACCGACATGCCGGCAGGCCTGGTCGAGGCGCATCTCGCCCATGCGATGGTGGCGGCAGCCCGGGTCGACGACGTGCGTGTCACGCACCATCTCGACCTCGCGCGGATGGCCTTCACCCCGGCGCATCCTCCCTACCTGCTCGATCTGATCGTCGTGCTGGAGGCGAGGGCGCGATGCCGGCGTGGGGAGGCGGACGATGTGCGGGCTGCCCGCCGTCTCCTGGCGTCGCGAGGACGGCCGGCCGGACCGCCGCTGTGTCTGTCGCTGTGGCGCGCCGCCGAGACCGACCTGCTGATCGCCGTCGGGAACGCCCAGGCTGCCCGGCAGCTGCTGGGCCAGCTGGCCGACACCCGCCGGCCGGACCATGCTCTCGCGCTCGCGGCGGCCCGGGCGAACCTCGCGTGCGCTGATCTAGAGGGAGCGGAGCACGCGGTGGCGGCTCTGCTGCGGGCGGACGGTGGCGGAGGCGGTTCGGTGGTGTCGGCATGTGTGGTGGCAGCGGTGGCGGCCGCGCGGCGTGATGACCATGCGCGGGCCACCGACCTGCTGGCGCGTGCCCTCGCGCTCGCCGAGGACGAGGGACTCGCTGGCCCGTTCCTCGAATTCGGCGGCGAACCGTTGGCGATCTTGGATGCCCATCCCGGCCTCTCCGCCGCACATCCGTTCTTCGTGTCGACTTTGCGGGCCATGGCCACGACGGAGTCCGCCGCCGCGGTGAACCCGCGGACGCCGACCGACGGCGGACCGGTCATGGCCGTATCCGGGGCGGGGGTGCCGCCTCTGGGGGTGCCGCCTCTGGGGGCGGCCGGCCTGGAGGTGCCGAACGGGGGGACGCCGAGCGGGGGGATGCCGAGCGGAGAGGTGGCGGTGCCCGCGCCCGCGTGRCCGGCCACCCCACGTCGATCCGTCATGAGCGGGCGAATGGCACGTCCGGCCCTCATGACCCCCGCGGCGCGCTCGGCGCCGCCTGACCGTGACAGGCAGGGGGCCGACGTCCCGCGCGGCCCCTCCGGCCCCTCCGGCCCCTCCGGCCCCTCCGGTCCGGCGGGCTACGGCCTTGGGACGGGAACAAGTCCGATCTCCCTAGGGCAGCCGGGGGCGCGTGAGCGCTCACCCGGTTCCAGGGACGGGCGGGGACCCGGTGCGGGTGGCCGGCTCAGCGACCGGGAACTCGCGGTCCTCAGCTATCTGCCGACGATGTTGACGACCACCGAGATCGCCGCCGAGCTCTTCGTCTCCGTGAACACGGTGAAGACGCACCTGAAGAGCATCTACCGCAAGCTCGACGTGCCACGGCGTCGCGACGCTGTACATCGCGCGCGCGAATTGCGTCTATTGTAAATAGTCATACCGTTTATCGTAAAAATAAATTTTAGGTGGGAGGTCAACGGTCCGGTGGTCGGGGCGCCGCGATCAGGATGACGGTGATTCAGTGAATCGCGGCGRGCACGGGGGTGGGTACCCTCCCCCCGAGCCGGGTCCGTCGTCCACTGCGTCCGCATAGCCGGCATCGGTGCGGTCGCTCTCCGTGTGACCGGGGCCCGTGTGACCGGCATCGAGGTAGCCGGCATCCCTCTGGATCCTGTTGGACCCGGGCTGCGGTGGGCCGTACCGGTATGTGCCGAACGCCGCCGTTCGTTCGATGCGCCGCCCGATCGGGCCGGGACCAGGCCCGATCGGTGTCYGCCCCGCTCCGCGGGTACGTGCGGTGGCCCGTGCCGGTGCCGGCAGGAAGGCGYGGAGCAGGCAGATCATCGATGTCACGATCCCCGTGATCATCAGGATCAGACCCAGAACCTGGAGATCCACTCCGGTGGTGTGCCAGGTGAGCGCGTAGCGCAGGATGGCACCCACCACGACCAGGAAGACCGACCGCCCCAAGGTCATCGCCTTCGTACCTCCGCCTCTCTCCTACCGTGGCTTTGGTCTCCTGCTGTGGCTTCGACCTGTGGCTTCGGCCGGTCGATGATCGGTGCATGGCCACATCGCGCCCCGGCCGCGCTCGATGGTGTCCGCGCTCGATGTGTCGTCGTCGTGGAGCGGCACCATKGGATGGGTGGTCCGTGCGGGGAGCGGAGAACTCCACCCCTCCGGGGCGGGCYGCGGACCGCTGGCGAAACCGTGCACTGCCGCCGTGGATACCCTGCGTGACCAATGTTCATGCTGTCGATGTCGGTCGGGATCCAGGGCTCACCCGCGCCGGAGGACGTTTTCCGRCTTCTTTCGCGGCCGCGATCGAGGCCGGGGGAGCCAATCTCGTACTTGTGAGGTAGCCCCGACGGGCGGTGCCAGCGGGAGGGAAAAATCACCTCGAGCCACTGCCGGGGGGCCGCCGGACGCCGTCATCCCAAACGTTTACGTGCGTTAAGGTCGCGTTTTCCCCGGCTGAGCCGAAGATGCGGGGTGAGTGTGATCGGGGGGGCGTGGGCGACTGCTGGCGTAGCGAGGGAGGTGGGCCCTACGCTTGCCGAACCTGTCCAACTTCGCCGGAAATCAACCTGGCGGCATCGTCCCTAGCGGACGAGGCCTGGCGTCGGTTCTGAGTTCTGACCCCCCCCGGAGGCACGTGTGACCGACCGAGTTTCCCGCCCGCATGATGTTATCGGTGAGGACGCACTACATCGGCCGCGAATTGGCGTGACCGTCGACACATCCGCCGAGGCCGCTGCGGCGGGCCGGGTCGCGAGGCGTGTCTCCGCGAGCTCACCCGCACCGCTGACCCCGCCGCACCGCTCGCCGGCCACCCGGCATTCCGCCGCCACCGGCGCCGGTGCGGGGCGACCGCTGCACCAGCGCTCCGGCCCGCCGGGGAGCGGCGTGCCGATGGGCGGCTCGCCGATGGGCCGCGGCGACGTGCCGAGCGCCACCGGCCGCGCGGTCCCGGCCGGTGGCCCGCCCGTCCGGTCCGCTCCGGTGGCGCGTACCGCGCCGATGCCGCGGGACCTGGCTCTCGGCGCGGCCGAGCTGCGCGGCATCCTGCGCGTGGTGGAGGACTGCGAGCGGGCGTCGTCGCTGGCATCCTTCCGCGAGCTCGCCCTGGACGGCATGGCCCGGCATCTCGGTTACCGGCATTCCGCCTTCTTCCTGGGCTCCTCGCTCGAGACCGCCTTCCAGGACGCCCGGCCCACCGGTCGCGGGCTGGCGCTTCGACTCGCGGGCCCCTACCTGGAGCGTTACCGGGAGCTGGAGGCCCTCAGCAATCCGGACAGCCTGCGTTCGGTCCGCGAGCGGGGGCTCGCCACCCTTGACGATCTCGGCGTCCCGGAACGCCCGGAGGTGCGGATGCGCCTGGAGCGGTTTCTGCGGGCACACGGCATCCACGCGAAGCTGCTCATCCGCCTGTTCGGTCCGTCGAACGTGGGCGCCGTGGTGTCCCTGCTGGATTCTCGGCCGGGCGCGTTCGGACCGCGGGACCGCGCCGTCGGGGCAGTTCTCGGGCGGCATCTCGGTAATCTCCTGCGTTTCTACATCCGGGCGGACCCGGGCCCGTCGGTCGCGGGCAAGCTGTCGGCGCGCGAGCGCGACGTCGTCCGTCTCGTCGCCGAAGGCCGTTCCAACCGCCAGGTCGCCGAGGCGCTGTGCATCAGCATCGACACGGTCAAGCACCATCTCACCCATGCGCTCGTGGCGACKGGGTGCACGAACCGGACCCAGCTGGCGATCGCGTGGCAGCGGGAGACGAGCGCGTTCGCGGCCCCCGGCAACCCGCGGCCCTGAAACTGTGAYGTCATAAGGTCATGAGGCCGCTGCCGTGGATGTTCGATCGGTGGGATCCGTGGGATCCGCGGCGGTGCCGATGATCTACGACCTCAGATTCGAGCCGCGAACCCCGGTGCGCCACCGCGCGGGACGCGGTCGCCGGCACCTGATCCTCCGATGACGGCGATCATGATCGACCTCTCCATCGGGGCCGCCGGCATTTCGGCGCGAAGGGATGAGGCGAGAGGCCGGTCCCGATGATCGAGCAGTGGCGGGAACGGACACCCTGCGTGTCCGTTCCCGGTGCCGACGGCCGCGTGCCGATGATCCCACCCGGGTGACAAAGCCGGTCCGTGGTAATCGATCTGGCCTCGCCTGACCGGTCCCGAGGGTCATGTCCTGCACGCCCCGCGACGACTGTCGCTTATTGTGGCTGAAATGTTGCCATTGGCATCCCTATTGAGGTCGTTGCCGGAAAGTTGATCGGATAAGCTTGCGATCGACGGCGCGCTGTGACTAGGTTGGCCGATGTCCCTTCTGGTCCGCATGGGGTCTGAAGGAGTCAGTCTCCGTCCGTCAGCGCCTGACCCGGCCGGCGGCGACCACGATCGATTTTCAGGACGGTGTCCGCCCGTGGTTCCATACCTCCCGGGGCGTCGTCCTCGCATCCGATTTCTCCAGGCCCTGCGCGTGCGGGCGTGTGTTGCCGGAAAGTAGCCACATCTGTTCATCGCCGCATTAGATGATCGATTCTGAAGAGAAACCGCCGCGACCGGCGACCGGGATAGCGAYCTGCGTGATACTCATTCGTAACCTCCATCGATGGCCGCAGCGATTGATGACGTCGCCCGGTGCACACCCCTGCGGGCTCTGTGTAATCCCGATCCGCGACATCGTCATCGATGTCCGGCGGTGGGCGAGCCGGCGACTGGATGTCGTCCGAACCTGGTCACGGCGACCGCGCCAGTGGTCCGATGGGCCCACGATCACCGCTGTGGTCCGGCACCGCGCAATGATCCCARCCGAGCCGGCTAGTATTCCGCGCACGTTGGCAATCCCGTGTCGGCTAATCGGATGCGGCCGCCGTGGGACCGGGGGACACCAGTTCCGCGACAGCCTGTTGGGGGTTGGTTCGTTTTTCGCATACTCAGGGCGGATGCGGCTTCCCGGATGTCTGCCGTCCCGACGGCACTGACCAGGAGGTCTGGATGGTGCGGGCGGTCCTGTCGTCCGAAACAAGTCGATCATGCTGGTTCGGTGGGTGAGTTCCATGGCCTCGATGYGCCGCCGCGACGATCGTGCGGCAGCGGACGCGCTGCCGGCCACGGGTCTRCCGGCTGCCCGCCTGCCCTTGAGGTGCCCGCCCACGCGGACCAGCGATTACCCGCCCATCCGGACCAGCGATTGCCCGCCCATGCGGACCAGCACAGCTCCCTCAGCCTCTGCCCCCTCAGCGCCCTGCCTCAGGCGGGGACCGGTCGGGAGGACCAGCCGATGACCACTGCACCCAGCGCGTCACCCGTGGCCTCGCCGGCCAATCCCGCCGACCGCGATCCGCTCGACGCCCGCGAGCTGGTCGTGGTGATCACGCCGTTCGCCGAACCGTCCGCGTCCCTGGTCGCCGCGGTGCAGCGGGCCGGAGGGCTCGGGGTGCTGGATCTCGGGCTGCTGGCCGGACCGGCGCGTGATGCGCTGCGGGACGCCGCGCGGTGGGCGCCGGGCCGGTTCGGGGTGCGGGCTGCCCCCGGCTGCCCCCTCGATCCCGACGAGCTGCCCGCGAGCGTCGGGACCGTCGTACTCGTCGCCCGATCCGGTCCGGATCCCCGATCCGGCCCCGTCGCGTGGGCGGATGCCGGGCCGGGCCCGGGGAGCCGCTGGGACATCGGCGCGCTGACGAGCCGGTGGCGGACGAGCGGGCCGCGTGGAGAGGCGCGGCGCCGGGTCTGGGCGGAGGTCACCTCGGTTGCGCAGGCGCGCGACGCGGTGGCGGCGGGGGTCGAGGGACTGATCGCGCGAGGCAACGAGTCCGGGGGGCCTGTGGGCGACCTCACCACCTTCACCCTCCTGCAACATCTGCTCGCGCAGGCGTTCGTCACCACCGAGGGCGCGCCGCTGCCCGTGTTTGCCGCTGGCGGGATCGGTCCGGCCACCGCGGCGGCCGCGGTGGCCGGCGGCGCGGCCGGTGTGGTCCTGGACTCCCAGCTCGCCCTGGTGCGTGAGATGGAGCTGCCGGCACAGGTCGCGGCGGCGATCCGCGCGATGGACGGCAGCGAGACCACCCTCCTCGCCGGCTACCGGGTGTACACCCGCCCCGATCTGCCCGTCGCCGCCATGACGGGCGCCGCCATKGCCGGCGCTGCCACGGCGATCCCGTTCCGGCTGGGTGCGCGTGATCTGCGTAACCAGTTTCTCCCGGTCGGCCAGGACGGAGCGTTCGCCGCCGATCTCGCCGACCGCCACGTGACCGCGGGCGGTGTCGTACGGGCCGTGCGTCAGGGCATCCGCGAGGGCATCGCTGCCGCCGCCCGTACCCGTCCCCTCGCCCCCGGTGCGCCCTTCGCCGCTGCCCGCGGCCTGCGCCACCCGGTCGCGCAGGGACCGATGACGCGGGTCAGCGACCGGGCGGCGTTCGCTCATGCCGTCGCCGACGAGGGCGGGCTGCCTTTCCTCGCCCTGGCGCTGATGAGCGGCGAGGACAGCCGCGCCCTGCTGGAGGAGACCGCGGACCTGCTCGGGGACGCGCCCTGGGGGGTCGGGGTCCTCGGGTTCGCCCCGGCGCCGCTGCGGGCCGCCCAACTCGCCGCCGTGCATGACGTGCGTCCTGCCTGCGCGATCGTCGCCGGAGGTCGCCCGGCACAGGCGGCCCCGCTGGAGGCCGCCGGCATCGACACGTTCCTGCATGTCCCGTCCCCGGGGCTGCTGAACCGTTTCCTGGCCGACGGCGCGCGCAAGTTCRTCTTCGAGGGGCGTGAATGCGGCGGGCACGTCGGGCCGCGGGCGAGCTTCCCGCTGTGGGAGGCGCAGATCGCCGGCCTGCTGGAGTTCGGCACGACCGATCAGGCCGGTCCGGACTTCTTCGCGGGCCTGCATCTGCTGTTCGCCGGGGGCGTGCATGACGCCCGTTCCGCTGCGATGGTCGCCGCGGCGGCCGGGCCGCTCGCCGAGCGGGGCGCGAGCGTCGGCGTGCTGATGRGCACCGCGTACCTGTTCACCGCCGAGGCCGTCGCGTCCGGGGCGATCCTGCCGGGTTTCCAGCAGGCCGCTCTCGACTGCGAGCGCAYCGTGCTGCTCGAGACCTCTCCCGGTCATRCCACCCGGTGCGTGGAGTCCGCGTACGTCCACACCTTTCTGGGCCGTCGCCGTGAGCTGATCGCCGCCGGCAACTCCCGCCAGCAGATGTGGGAGGAGCTCGAGGCGCTCAACCTCGGCCGGCTGCGGGTCGCGAGCAAGGGCCTGCGCCGTGAGGGCAGCGAGGTCGTCACGGTCGATCCCGCGACCCAGGCCCGGGACGGCATGTACATGATCGGACAGGTCGCCGCCCTGCGTTCGCGGCGGACGAGCATCGCCGAGCTGCATGACGAGGTCACCGCGCAGGCCACGGCCGGGCTCGCCGCCCGCTCCGCCGAGCTGCGCTCCGCCGAGCCGCGGCCCGCCGACAGGAGCGCGGCGCCCGGCCGCCCGGCCGCCCGGCCGCTCGACATCGCGATCGTCGGGATGTCCGCGATCTTCCCGGACGCCCCGGACCTGGCCAGCTTCTGGGCGAACATCGTCGCCGGCAACGACGCCATCCGCGAGGTCCCGGCCGATCGCTGGGATGCCGAGGTCTACTACCACCCGGACGCGGTGCTCAGGGACGCTGGCCGCAGGACGCCGTCGAGATGGGGCGGTTTCCTCCCGCAGGTGCCGTTCGACGCGCTGGCCTACGGTATCCCGCCGAAGTCGCTGCGCAGTATCGAGACCAGCCAGCTCCTCGCGCTGGAGGTCGCCGCCCGCGCGCTGCGCGGCGCCGGGTACGACGCGGGCCAGAAGGACGTGGGCCAGAAGACCGCCGGCGAGAGTCGGGCGTTCGACCGCTCCCGCACGTCGGTGGTCTTCGGCACGGAGGCCGGGACGGATCTCTCCGGTGCCTACAGCTTCCGCTCCCTGTGGCCGGCGCTGCTCGGGGACCTGCCGGCCGAGCTGGAGGAGTTCCTGCCGGAGCTGGACGAGGACTCGTTTCCGGGCATGCTCGCGAACGTCATCGCTGGCCGGGTCGCCAACCGGCTGGACCTCGGCGGGGTGAACTTCACCGTGGACGCGGCCTGCGCGTCGTCGCTCGCCGCCCTCGACGCCGCCTGCAAGGAGCTCGTCGCGGGCACCTCGGACATGGTGCTGTGCGGCGGCGTGGACACCCACGCGGGCGCCCACGACTTTCTGCTGTTCTCCTCCGTCCATGCGCTGTCTCCGGGCGGTCGGTGCCGCAGCYTCGACGCGGGCGCCGACGGCACCAGCCTCGGTGAGGGGGTGGCCGTCGTCGTGCTCAAGCGGCTCGCGGACGCCGAACGGGACGGCGACCGGATCCACGCCGTCATCCGGGCCGTCGCCGGTTCCTCCGACGGGCGGGCCCTGGGGCTGACCGCGCCGCGCAAGGCCGGCCAGGTGCTCTCCCTGGAACGGGCCTACGGGCGGGCGGGGATCTCGCCCAGCGAGATCGGTCTGCTGGAGGCGCACGCGACCGGAACGGTCGTGGGGGACCGCACCGAGCTCGCCACCCTCACCGAGGTCTTCACCAACCACGGTGCGACGCCGGGCCAGTGCGCGGTGGGTTCGGTGAAGTCGCAGATCGGGCACACGAAGTGTGCGGCGGGCCTGGCCGGTCTGATCAAAATGRCCAAGGCCGTCGAGACCGGGGTACGGCCGCCGACCCTGCACATCGACACGCCGAACGCCTATTGGGACGCCGAGAGCAGCCCGTTCTACTTTGACGACGTCGCCAAGCCGTGGGTTGCCCCGGCCGAGCGGCGCCACGCCGGCGTGTCGGCCTTCGGATTCGGCGGCACCAACTTCCACGTCGTGCTGTCCGCCTATGACGGCGGGCCCGAGCCCGCCCACGGCCTCGACAGCTGGCCCGCGGAGTTGTTCGTCGTCCGCGGCACCGACCGGGCGGCGGCCACCCGGGCGCTGGACCGGCTGGCCGAGCTGATCGTCGCGAACGACGCGGCCGGACGGCCGTTCCGCCTGCGTGACCTCGCCTCCACCGTCTGCGCGGAACGCGGCGGCCCGGTCCAGCTCGCGTTCGTCGCCGACGACCTCGACGCGCTGCCCACCGCCATCGACCAGGCGCGCACGTTCACGTCGAACCCTCGGGCGGGTCTGTTCGTCCGGGACCAGGACGCGGATCCGGGTGCCACCGCGTTCCTCTTCCCCGGTCAGGGCAGTCAGCGGCCCGGCATGCTCGCCGACCTGTTCATCGCCTTCCCACGGCTGCGGTCCGTGCTGGACCTCGCCCCCCGGTGGGCGGACACGATGTTCCCGCCGGCGGCCTTCTCCCGGGAGCAGAAGGCCGCCCAGGCGGCCGCGATCACCGACACCCGTGCGGCCCAGCCGACGCTGGGGCTCGCCGGGCTTGCCGTCCACGACCTGCTGACCAGCCTCGGGGTGCGCCCGGACCACGTCGCCGGGCACTCCTACGGCGAACTGGTCGCGCTGTGCGCCGCCGGGGCGCTGGACCGGCGGGACCTCATCGGCCTGAGCGAGGCCCGTGCCGCGGCGATCCTGGCAGCCGCTGGCGACGACCCGGGCACGATGGCGGCGGTCTCCGCGTCGGTCGAGCAGGTCCGCGCCGCGCTCGACGGGGCCGTTACGGGTGGGGAGGCCGGACCGGGCCGGGTCGTCGTGGCCAACCACAACGCCCCGCGGCAGAGCGTGATCTCCGGGCCGACGGACGCCGTTGCCGCCGCCGTGGCGGCTCTCGGCCGGGCCGGCATCAGCGCCAAGCCGATCCCGGTCGCGTGCGCCTTCCACAGCCCGGTGGTGACGGAAGCGGCGACGGCGCTGGCCGCCCGGCTCGATGAGGTCGAGGTCGAGGCGCCGACCCTGCCGGTCTGGTCCAACACGACCGCCGGGCCCTACCCCGGCAGCCCGGACGAGGTGCGGGCGACGCTCGCCGGTCAGGTGGCGGCGCCGGTCAGGTTCGTCGAGCAGATCGAGGCGATGTACGCCGCGGGGGTGCGGACCTTCGTCGAGGCCGGGCCCGGCCGCGTCTTGGCGCAACTCGTCGGCAGAATTCTGGCCGGTCGACCGCACCGGGTGGTGGCCACCGACGTCGCCGGCGAGCCGGGGCTGCGCCGGTTGCTGCTGGCCCTCGCCGAGCTCGCCGCCGTCGGTGTCGAGCTCGACCCCTCCGCGCTGTTCACCGGCCGCGACGCCCGGGTGGTCAGCGCGACGGACCTGCCGCGCCGTCCCGGCTGGCTCATCGACGGGGCCTATGTKCGCACGCCCGACGGCCGGTTCCTTCCTGGTGGGCTGCGGCCGCCGACCCGGCTGACGGTGCGGACGACGTCACCCGGGGTCGCCTCCGTGCCCGGGGCCGCATCCGTGCCCGAGATCGTCGGCGTGCGCGGGTTCGTCGAGGACACCGTGGCGCCGGCTCCCCCGTTCGACCGCGCCGGCGTGACCGACCACAGCGAGACGACCGACGACCCTGCGGCGGGGCCCGCCGGACTGGCCGAACTTGGAGGTGACGGACCGGTGGACGCCGTGGTGCTGGAGTTTCTGCGGACCACCCGGGAACTGGTCGCGGCGCAACGTGACGTCGTACTGGGCTACCTGGGCATCGACCCGACCGGCCTGGCCCGGCCCGGCCAGCTCCCCGAGGGGCGGCCGGCGGACCTTGTGCGGCCGCGGCCGGGGGTCGTGTCCGACGACGTGCCGGGCTTCGTGCCGCCGCGGCCGGGGGTCGTGTCTGACGACGTGCCGGGCTTCGTGCCGCCGCGGCCGGGGGTCGCGTCTGACGACGCGCCGGACATGGCTGCCGCGAGTCGGGTGGTGCTGGACCGGGCCGCGGTGTCGGCCGCGGTGGTGGGGGTGATCGGGGAACAGACGGGTTATCCGGTGGAGATG
>NZ_MOMD01000004.1:0-20846 GCF_001983015.1 Frankia sp. CcI156 | reverse complement strand
GGGGGGCCGAGCCGCCCCGAGCCCCCCGCGTTGCGCCTTCGGCGCTGCCTTGGTTGGCTGGCTGCGCGGAGAGGCTCAGCCGGCGGGGCTGCCCACCGACGGCGTGGAGACGTCCTCGATGCGCACCGCGTAGTCCTCGATCACCGGATTGGCCAGCAGGGTCGAGGCCAGGTGCTCGACCCGGGCCAGGACCGCGCCGTCGAGGTCCGTGCCCTCCTCCAGCTCCAGCTCGAAACGCTTGCCCTGGCGGACCCCGACGATCCCACTCACGCCGAGGCGCGGCAGCGCGGCGAGCACCGCCTGCCCCTGAGGGTCGAGAATCTCCGGCTTGAGCATCACATCCACCACAACCCTGGTCACACCCGCGGACACTACCGGTCGAGCGGCGTAGTGAGCCGGATCTCGCCCGCCCGGGGCGTACAGATCGTACAGATCCGGTAGGCGATCTTGGATAATGCGGGCTTCCCGGGAACATCGGCCCTTAAGCTCGGCTGGTGTCGTTCTGGCGGGCATCCGTCCCGGTCGTCGGGTTCGATCTCGATCTGACCCTGTTGGATGCCCGGCACGGCATCCGGGCGACCTTCGCCGTCCTGTCCGCCGAGACCGGGGTGGCGGTGGACGCCGAGACGGTCGTCGCCCGGCTCGGCCCGCCGCTGGAGACGGAGCTCGCCCACTGGTTCCCGCTGGCCGAGGTCGCGGCCGTGGCGGCCCGCTACCGCGAGCTCTACGCGGTCCACGCGCTGCCGGCGTCGCTGCCGATGCCGGCAGCGGTGGCCGCGGTGGCCGCGGTGCGGCGGCTAGCCGGCCGGGTAGTGGTCGTCACCGCGAAGAGCACGGCGCTGGCCCGCGCGAGTCTGGACCGGATCGGCATCACCGCCGACGTGGTGGAGGGAGCCCGGTTCGCGCAGACGAAGGGCGAGGCCCTGCGCGCCCACCGCGTGGACGTCTTCGTCGGTGACCACGTCGGCGACATGGTCGGCGCCCGCGACGGCGGTGCTCTCGCCGTCGGGGTCGCCACCGGGCCCTGCTCGGCCGCCGATCTGCTCTCCGCCGGCGCCGACGTCGTCCTCCCCCGGCTGGCCGACTTCCCGCCCTGGCTGGTCGACGAGGCCCGGCGCCGACGACAGCCGGGCTGACGCCGCGACGCGGTGGGCCCGGCGGGGGTCCGCACCCCCGGCCGTGAGATCAAGGAACTACCGGGAACGGGTGACAGGATCTGCCCGCGAACCGGTGCCGTCCCCGGGGTGGTCGGCGTCCCCGGGACGATCGGCCTCCCTGCGGGCCCCGTGGTCGGGCGGATGTGGGTTGTTCACGTAGAGATCGGGATCGCTCTCCTCGGGAATCCGGGATCGGGCGGCGGCGAGCACCCCCACCAGCGCCACGGCGAACCCGATGGTCAGTCCGCCGCCGGCGACGGCGTTCAGCCAGGTCGGCAGATTCTCGGCGCCCAGGAAGAAGGGGATCACCGCCGCCGCCGTGGCGACCAGACCGGTTCCGAAGAGCACGGCCCCGATCCGGACCAGCCGATCCGCCCAGGTCACCGGCGGCGGGGTTGCGACCGGAGCCATGACCTCGCTTACCGCACCGCCGGCCACGGGTCCGACCTGCCRGGACGAGGGTTTCGCCGACACGTGCGACAGCCTACGAGGATGTGTGCCGAACGCGGGCCGGGCCACTGTCACGGGAGGGAGATGGGCGCACCCGACAGCCGATCGCTACCGAAGACGCACGCGACGTGCGGCCGACGGATAGCCTGGGAATCACTCATCTTCCGTTGCGTTGTCCTGCCGTTACACAGAACGAGGTCGCCCGTGCCCACCGGCAAAGTCAAGTGGTTCGACGTCGACAAGGGCTTCGGCTTTCTCAGCCGGGACGACGGCGGCGACGTCTTCGTGCACAAGGCCGCCCTGCCCGCCGGGGTCGACCGGCTGAAACCCGGCGACCGGGTCGAGTTCGGCGTCGCCGCCGGGCGGCGTGGCGACCAGGCACTGTCGGTCCGGCTGCTGACCGCCCCGCCGTCGGTCGCCAAGGCGGCCGCCCAGGCCGCGCGGCGCAGTCCGGACGAGCTGCACAGCATGGTCGAAGACATGATCAAGGTGCTGGACGACGTGCAGCGGGACCTTCGTCGCGGCCGGTATCCCGACCGGCGGACCGCCCAGCGGGTCGCCAAGGTCGTGCACGCCGTAGCCAACGAGTTGGAGGTCTAGACCGGCGGCAGGAAACCGACCCGTCGGCCGCACCCGGTGCACACCGCGACCTGGGCGCCCGGTTCCTCGTCGGACGCCGCCAGGTGGGTCAGTGGCACCGGGCCACCGCACCAGGGGCAGAGCAGCCAGGGGCCGTCCACCCCGCGTGGCCCGGGCTCGGACGGACCGGATGTCACGTTTCCGCCAGCACAACGGTCACCCTAGCCGCATCCATCGAATCCGCTGTCGAATCCGCTGTTCCCATCAGATCAGCGACACCGGCCGAGCCAGCCACATCAATCGGGATCCGGGCATGAGCCGAGATCGAGCCCTTCATCAGATTGGCCACACTGGTACGCATCGGTTCACGATGCCTCCTCGGTTAGGGCCTCATCCGCCGCGGCCTGCGCGCCGTGGCGGCAACACATTGTCGGGGAGCCGACCGGTCCCGTCGGCGGGGAGCCCGCGTGCGACTGGAAGCGTTGGCAGTGCGGCAGACTGCGAACGTAGACCAGACCGAACCATGAGCAGCCCCGCAGCCGGCCGCGGTGGCATCRCCGAGGGCCGTCCCACCTCCGCTGATCGGCGGAGGGCAYGGATCGGCGGTCGGAACGAGGCGTCGGATCGGGATTCGAGAGGCATTCGTGTGACAAGCAGTGGACAGCGGTCGTGATCACAGCCGTGCGGTGCTGACCGTGGCCGACAACGCCGCACGCATGGGTCCCGGCCGCTCCGAACCAGGTGATCCGCTCAATCCACACGAGCCCCGGTCGGTCGGCCCCTACGTTCTGCTCAGCCGGCTCGGGGTCGGCGGCATGGGCACGGTCTACCTGGCGAGGAACCGGGCCGGACGGCGGGTTGCCATCAAGGTCATCAGACCGGACCTGGCCGCCGACGAGGAGTTCCGCCGCCGGTTCCGGGCCGAGGTCGAAGCGGCACGCAAGGTTGCTCCCTTCTGCACCGCCGAAGTCCTGGACGCGGATCCGAATGCGCCCGCGCCGTACCTCGTCACCGAGTTCATCGACGGCGTCCGGCTGGACATGCAGGTCGACAAGGGCCCGCTGACCTCGTCGACCCTGACCGGACTGGCCGTGGGGGTCGCGACGGCGCTCACCGCGATCCACAGCGCCGGCCTCGTCCATCGGGATCTCAAGCCCAGCAACGTGATGCTCTCACTGTCCGGGCCACGCGTGATCGATTTCGGGATCGCGCAGGCCCTCGAGGGCGCGAAGGCGAAGCCCACGGCATGGGGCTTCGGCTCCGCCGGGTGGATGGCGCCCGAGCAGGTGCACGGCCAGCCCATCGGTCCGGAGGCGGACGTCTTCGCCTGGGGCATCCTCATTGCCTACGCTGGTACCGGCCGCCACCCGTTCGGCGACGGTACGGACATCGACCTCGGCATGCGCATCGTCGGGTCCGCCCCGGACCTGCGCGGTCTGCCGCAGCCACTGGTCGGCCTGGTCAGCGCGGCCCTGGCCAAGCATCCCGACGACCGGCCGAGCGCCCGGGACCTGCTGCTGCGGCTCATCGCGCAGCCACCCTCCCGCGGTACCGGTGCCATCGGCGAGGCGATGGGTCAGGCCGAGGAGCTCCTGAGCAGAACCGGCGAGGTGCCCCGCGCCGCCCCGACCCGGATCGGCCCGGCGACCTCGGCTCCCGCGCGTCAGGTCCACTGGAACGCGGGCGCTCCCGCCGCCCGGGCGGGCCAGGGACCGGGACAACCACGCCAGGCACCACCGGGGCAGTCCGGTGCGCACAGCCCGAGGGGACGCCCCGGCCCGCGGCCCGCCCAGCTGGGCGAGCGGATGGGTGGGCAGGTCCCCGGCGCGCCGCCGGGGCCGTGGTCCGGCCAGGCTCCCGATCGGCACGGGCCGGTACCGGGCGAGCCCGGCGCGCCGTACCCGTCCTTCGCCCAGCCGCCGCCGGCCCGCGGGCTCGATCGCAGGCGACTCGTCTGGATCGCCGTCATCGTCCTGGGCGCGCTGATCGCCATCGCGGTCGTGGTCAGCCTGCCCGGAAAGAGCGGCCAAAATGGTTCCGCGGAACAGTCGGYGGCCACGACCGCCCCGTCGCGCTCCACCGGTCCGAGCACGGCACCGKGTCCGGCCAGCGGCCTGAACCGCCCCGTCACGGATGGCCAGCTCGAGTTCATCGTGGATTCCTTCCGATGCGGGCAGACCAAACTCGGTGACGGACTGYTCGCTCGGCACACGGACGGCCAGTTCTGCCTGGCCCACGTGACCGTGCGCAACATCGGCGACTCCACCCGCACGCTGGTGACCTCATCCCAGTTTCTGTGGGACGGCGGCGGCGGCCGGCACAGCGCCGATTTCCTCGCCCGCTTCCAGCTGAGTAACGAGGATCTGTGGGATTCGATCAACCCGGGTGACCTCAGAGCGGGCACCATGGTCTTCGACATCCCACGGGACGCCACGGCCCAGGAGTTGGAGCTGCACGACAATCCGGTGAGCGCGGGAGCCCGCGTTCCCGTCCCCTGACGGTGGCCGACCAACCCGGCGGGCCGATCTCCAGTTAATGTCACCCTCGATCCGAACGGACCCGAAGCGGGGCGAGCACTTCCCACGGGTTCCGAACCGTCGAGGTGGGGAGTCCGGTGCGAAGAAGCGGTGTCGGTCCAGATCGTCACGGACCCGGTCGGCCCGGTCGACCCGGCGGAGCCGCGGCCCTCGCCGTCCTCGCCGTTTTCGTCCTCGTCGGCGGCCTGACCGGTTGCAGTGACCTTTCCGACCAGACCGGAACGTCCAACCAGGTTGGTGCCCCGACCGCCAGCGGCTCGGCGCTGAAGCTGCTCGCCACCCTTCCGATCAAAGCGGAGGACAACTCTCCCAGGTACCGCCGGGACGAGTTCGGGCCCGCCTGGTCGGACATCGACGACAACGGGTGTGACACCCGTAACGACATTCTGCGGCGAGATCTGCGCAGCACCACCATCCGCAGATCGGACGGCTGCACGGTGCTGACCGRCGAGCTCCGGGATCCGTACACCACCAGAATCATCCGTTTCGACCGTGGACGGAACTCCGCCAGCGTGCAGATCGACCACGTCGTCCCCTTGGCGGATGCGTGGCGGACCGGCGCGCTCAACTGGACCGCTCGGGAACGGCTCCAGTTCGCCAACGATCCRGAGAACCTGCTGGCTGTCGACGGTCCCACGAATCAGCGCAAGAGCGATCACGACGCCGCCGAATGGTTGCCGCCGAGCCCGGGGGAGCAGTGCCCCTACGTCGCGCGCCAGGTGGGATTGAAGGCCCGTTACCGCCTGTGGGTCGTCCAGGCGGAGGCGGACGCGATGCGCGCCGTTCTCCAGAAGTGCCCGAACCAGCCGGCACTGGGGCTGACCCCGAGCGGCTGACCGGAAGCCCGCGGCGCTGAATCATCCGAGAAATGCGGAGCAGCCGGCGGGGTCGGCCCGGACCCGGCGGGGTCGGCCGGCGGTTCTCAGCGGACGGTGGGCGCGGCGCCGCTCTCGCTCACCATCGGGCGGCCGTGCGCCTGCCAGGAGAGCATCCCGTCAGTCAGGTTGCGGACCTGCCAGCCGCCCTGCCTGAGGTAGTTGGTGACGGCGGCGGACCTACCGCCCGAGCGGCACACCACGACGACCTCGCGTTCCCGGGGAACCTCGTCGAGCCGGGCGACCAGTTCACTCATCGGGATGTGCAGCGCGCCGGCGATGTGACCGGCGGACCACTCGTCGGGCTCCCGCACGTCCACCATCAGCGGGGCACCGTCCGCGGAAAGCTCGACCGGTAGCTCCGCGACGCCGACAGCCGGTATCTGATCGGTACTCACGTCTCCATCCTGCCATCAGGACCCTCCGAGGGGGCTCGCGGTTCAGCGCAGCGGCCGCGGAAGCACGGGGACGAGGTCGGCGTCGGCGGCGCGGGAGAGCAGGGCCTCGACGGCGGCGAACCCTTCGTCGCCGAGGTCGAGGCTGAACTCGTTGACGTACAGCTGGATGTGGGCGTCGACGACGTCGGGCGTCATCTCCTGGGCGTGGGCGAGGACGTAGTCGGCGCTGGCGGCGGGATCGGCGAAGGCCGCGGCGACGCTCGCCCGCACCGCGGCGGACAGCACCGGACCGTCCAGCCCCCGGCGGGCGAGGATCGCGCCGAGCGGAATGGGCAGCGAGGTCTGGCCCTCCCACCAGTCGCCAAGGTCGACGAGCGCCGTCAGTCCATAGGACGGGTAGGTGAAGCGGGACTCGTGGATGACGAGCCCCGCGTCATACGCGCCATCGCGGACGGCGGGCATGATCTTCTCGAAGGGAAGCACGTCGACGTTCGTCACGCCCTCGTCGGCCGCCCACAGCCGGAACAGCAGGTAGGCCGTGGTGCGGGTGCCGGGGATGGCGACCCGGGCACCGCGCAGGTCCGACCGCCCGGCGGTGAGGACGAGTGGGCCGCAGCCGCGGCCCAGGGCCCCGCCCGCCGTCAGCAGCTGATACCCGGTGAGCAGCCACGGCAGGGCGGCGTAGGACACCTTGACGAGGTCGTCCCGCCCGTCGGCGGCCCGGGTGTTGAGGACGTCGATGTCGGCGAAGGTCACCGACACCTCGGGTGCTCCCGGGACGAGTCCGTGCGCGAGGGCGTGGAAGGCGAACGTGTCGTTGGGGCAGGGCGAGATGGCGAGCGAGAGCGGACCCGGAAGGTTCGAGGTGGTCGCCCGGCCAGCACCCATCTCAGTGCTCTCCCGTCCCGTGGTGGCCGCTGTTCCCGTGGTGGCCGCGGGCACCCGGGTGCCCGGCCGGGATCGTGGTGGAGACGTCGTTCGCGGTGGCCACCGGTGCGGCCGTCACCAGGCCGTCCGGGTGGGTGACGAGTGCCGCGGCGGCCGTGCGGAGGCTGGCCAGCGCGACCGGCAGGTTCCAGCCGGACCGGTCCCGGCGCCCGACCGTGTTGCTGATGGTACGGATCTCCACCACCGGGACGCCGAAGGCCCGGGCGGCCACCCCGACGGCGTACCCCTCCATCGACTCCGCCACCGGGTCCAGCCGCTCGGTCAGCGCCGTGGCCCGACGCTCGGTGCCCGTCACCGTCGACACGCTGATCACGCTACCCGTGACGATCCGCCGACCGGTGACGTCGAGCACCGTGCCCAGGCGGTGGACGAGGTCCGGATCCGGGACCACCGTGGACGAACCGAGCCCGAGATCCTCCAGGCTCAGGAACGACCCCGCGGGGTTCGACGAGTGGGCGAGGCCGCCGCGGGGTGCCGGCGCGCCGTTGCTGTGGAACCCGAGATTGCGGTCCATCTCGCTGATGCGGCCGRTCGGCGGAGCGGGCGGTTCCTCGTCAAGGCCGGACTCCGCGCCGAGGTCGGCGGCGACGATGCGATCGGCGAGGACGATGTCCCCGATCTCCGCCCAGCCGCGGAACCCACCGCCGATCCCCATCGCCACCACCAGGCTGAACGGCTGCCCCGCCGCGCTCGCCACYGACAATGCCACCGCGGTGCCCGCCGCCGCGGCCGGGCCGCCGGTGCCCGCCGCGAGCACCGTCACCGGTCCGCGTCGCCGGCCCACGTAGGGGCCCAGGGTGGAGGTGGTGAGAAGCTGGCGGTCCCATTCGGGGGACACCAGGCTGCCCGGTCCGACGGGGGTTCTGGTCCGACCGCTCGACCAGCTGCCCATCAGGCCGGCACACACCGCGTCCGCTTCGGCGGTCACCGCGGTCACGATCAGGGTACGGCTCACGATCAGGTCCGGATCATGATCTGGGGACGTCCTCGTCTGTTGTCGCATGCTGTCGGTCGATTCACCCGAACACCACCGCACCGGACGGCTGGGTAACAGCGCGGGATTTTCGATGGGGTGCAAATCGGACTTGTTGCCGGACCTTAGCATCGCGGACGACGCTGCGTGGTCCCGGTGGGGAGGTGTGGCACGCTGCGCGCACGGTGTATCCCCGTTCGGGGGCTGGTGTGCGCGGGTCGTTGGTTCCGGTCCGGCGGCGGAGTGGCCGGMGGCGGAGTGGCCGGCGGCGGGTCAGGGCTTGAAGGTGACCAGGAACGGCCAGCTTCCCGACGCCTGGTCGCTGGAGCTGCCCGCCTCGGGAAGCGCGAACACCACGAGCAGGGCAGGCGTGTTCTTGGCGGGAACGTACCGGTAGTGCGTCTCGCTGATCTTGTCGGTCACCCGCTCCCTGCCCAGGACGAGGAAGTAGCCGCGGTCGGCGACCGACGTCGGCACGTCGATGTTGATGGCGCTTCCGGGCCTGACCGTGATGTGCGGCGGTGATACCGATTTCTGGATCACCGTTCCGTCCCGCTCGTACTGCGCGGCGTTCGTCCGCACGAAGTGTCCCCCGGACTCCATGGTCACCAGGGGAGTCGGTCGCTCGCAGCCGCTCAGGCCGAGGCCGACGACGACCGCGGCGGCGAGAGCCGCGGCGAGCCGCCGGAACGGGAGACGGCGGAGGAGGTGGGGCGTGCGCACGGTCGGAGGGTATCGCCGCCCGTGCGGTGGCGTCGCTCGCCGTCAGGGCCTTCAGCCGCTGGCCGGTGGGCACGGTGGCCCGGGTCACGTCGCTGGCGTGCCGGATCAGTTCCGGCGCCGCCATCGGAGGCCGCGGGCCGTTCGTCGGCGGTCAGGCCGGGTCGGACCGGTCGGATCCTGGAGCGTCGCCGGAATGGGGAGTGGGGCCTGCCGCCACGGGTCGGCCGGTGGCAGCGGCGTTGACGCGGTCGCGTGGGCCGACGGGGGCATGGGTGTCGGTGTGGGMATCGGTATCGGCGGGGGCATGGGTGCCTGCGGGGGAACCCCTGGGTGACCGAGTGGTTTCGTTGTGTCCGGATCGTTGTGGGCGGGTGGGCGGTTGCGGGTGTCCGCGCGGAACTGGGTGCGGGCGGCCAGCCGGGACCGACGCAGCGCGCCGGCCTCCACGAACAACGTGATCCCCATCGCCGCCGCGGCCACCGCGAAGCCGACCGTCCCGGGCATCTCGATCAGTCCGAGGCCCCCGCCGGCGACCCAGGCCAGCTGCAGACCGGTCTCAGAGCGGGCGAACGCGGAGTTGCGGGTGGTCTCCGGGATGTCCCGCTGGATGATCGCGTCCAGCGCCAGCTTCCCCATCGACCCCGCCATGGACGCCAGCAGCGCGGCGACCAGCGAGGTGAACTTGGTGTAGGTGATCGCCGCACCGAGGCATCCCCCTGCCGCCAACACCAGCGCGAGCATGAGGATGCCCTCGGGACGGCGCCGGCCGAGCCGGCCGCCGATGAAGACTCCCAGGCCGCTGCCGGCGCCCGCGCAGACCGCGAGCCCGCCCAGCCACAGGTTGTTCCCGCCGTTGGTGCGCAGGAGGAACGCCAGATAGAACGTCAGGAAGCCGACCAGACTGCGTAGCACCAGGGCGGCGCGCAGCGCCACCGGCAGCGTGCCGAGGAACGCCCGGATCCGCGCCCCGACGCCGCGCCGGGCCACGCTTGAGGGAAGCGGGCCGCGCAGCGGCTGCTCACCGGCGGCGGAGTCGACGTGCCCGGGCAGGTTGAACGCCAGTAGGACCCCGGCCATGTAGACGAGGGCACAGATTCGCAACACCCAGGGATAGCCGACGAAAGGGATGTTGGCGATGCCCAGCCCGACGGGTGCCACKACCGCCCCGGCGACGATGTTTACCAGCGAGATCCGTGAGTTGATCGTGACGAGCGTGAGTTCCGCCGGGGCCACCCGGGGAATGAYGGCGCTGCGCGCGACGCCGAACCCGCGGGAGAGCACGAGCAGGCCGAGCGCGAGGGGGTAGACGGCCAGCCCGTCGAGTGCCCCCGCGAGCTGCCACGCCAGCAGCCCGCGGCCCAGGCAGATGGCGGCGAGCGCCGTCCGCCGACCGTAGGCCACCCGGTCCAGCAGTGGACCGATGACCGGCGCCAGCAGGGCGAACGGCACCATGGTGACCAGTAGGTAGAGGGCGACCTTCGACCGGGCCTCGCCGGACGGGACGGCGAAGAACAGCGAACCCGCCAACGCGACGGTCACCAGCGCGTCCCCGGCGGCGTTGACGAACGACAGCTCCGTCAGCGACGACAGCCCCGACCGGTCGGCGTCATTGCCGCGCACACTCGCCCGCAGCCGGCGCAGGCTGTTCACCACTGTGCTGCCCAGGTTCACCCTGCCCAGTGTCCTCGTCCTGGACCGGCGCCGTCCTGGACCGGCGCGGCGCCGTCCTGGACCTGCGCCACTACGACCACGTCGGGCGGTGGATGGGTTCGTGGGTGAGAATACTTCYCGTGGATGCTCCCGATGTTCGTAGGACGGTCCGGTCCGGGCGGGAACCCGTGGCCGATCCGACCTGTGCGGCCGCCGTCGACCTGGCCCGGCAGGCGGCCGTCGAGGAGGCGGGGTCCGCGGCGGAGGTCGGTGCGCATCTCGGCGTCGAGAGCGAGGGGGACCGCCTCGTCCTGCACCGGTTCGCCTGCCTGGCGCGGGCCTATCCCGGCTGGGTCTGGACAGTGATCGTTACCCGGGCCGCGCGGGTGCGCAAGGCGACGGTCGACGACGTCGTGTTGATGCCCGGGGACGGGGCCATGCTGGCGCCCCCGTGGGTCCCCTGGTCGGAGCGGCTGCGGCCGGGCGACGTCGGGATCGGGGACCTGCTGCCGACCGCCATCGACGATCCTCGGCTCGCGCTGCGCACAGAGGACGCCGAGGAGTTCGTCGACACCGACGTCTTCCTTGAGCTCGGTCTGGGGCGGGCCCGGGTGCTGTCCGTGACCGGGCGGGAGGAGGCGGTCGAACGCTGGTACGCGGGTCCCGCCGGCCCGGACGCATCCATCGCGAAGGTGGCGCCCGCATCCTGCCTGACCTGCGGATTCCACGTGCGGCTCGCGGGTGCGCTCGGCCGGATGTTCGGCGTCTGCGCCAACGAGCTCGCACCGGACGACGGCCGGGTCACGTCGATCGACCACGGCTGTGGGGCGCACTCGGAGGCACTGGTGGCTCCTTCGGCGCATCCCGAACCCGTCCTGTTCGACGAGGACCCCTCCGACCTGGAGCCGATCGACGTCGAGCTGGTGGGTGTGGCCGCCCATCCGCCGGGTTCGGTGGACGACAACGGGGCGGGCGAGACCGCGGACGGCCCGGGACCGGAGCCCTACGGCCACTCCTGACCGGCCTCGCCCGCCGGGACTTACTCGGATTTATCCGGACGTACTCGTGTCTAGGTGAGCCGGCCGAACAGTGCCGGCAGCGTTYCCTCGTGCGCCGCGCGCAGCTCGTCGAGGCCGACGGTGAAGGCGTCCTGTACGTCGAGGGTGTCCCCGTCGACGACACCGACACGCCGCCACGGCAGGCCCCRCACCTCGCACATGTCGGTGAAGCGCAGTTCCTCCGCGCGGGGCACCGCGACGACGGCGCGGCCGGCCGACTCGCTGAACAGCTCGACGAACGGGTCCGATCCGGCCGGCAGGATGATCCGGGCGCCGTGCCCGCCGCGCAGGCACGACTCGACGAGCGCCTGGGCGAGCCCACCGTCGGAGAGGTCGTGCGCGGCGGTGAGCATGCCGTCGCGGGAACCGGCGACGAGGATCTCGCCGAGTAGCTTCTCCCGGGCGAAGTCGACGGCCGGCGGCTCGCCGCCGAGATGGCGATGCGTCACCCACGCCCACTCCGAGCCGCCGAATTCGTCGGCGGTCTCGCCGAGCAGGATCAGGACGTCCCCCTCCTCGGCGAAGCCGATGGGCGTCCGGCGCGTGACGTCGTCGAACAGGCCGAGCACCCCGATCACCGGGGTCGGATGGATCGGCGTCGAGCCGGTCTGGTTGTAGAACGAGACGTTGCCGCCCGTCACCGGGAGGCCGAGCCGCCGGCAGCCCTCGGCGAGGCCCGCGCACGCCTGGGCGAACTGCCACATCACCTCGGGGTCCTCTGGGGAGCCGAAGTTCAGGCAGTTCGTCACCGCGATCGGCACCGATCCRGCGACGGCCACGTTGCGGCACGCCTCCGCCAGGGCGAGCTGGGTGCCGGCGAACGGGTCGAGCCGTGCGTACCGTCCGTTGCCGTCGGTGGCGAGCGCGATCCCCAGGCCGGTGGCCGCCGACAGCCGAAGCACGCCCGCATCTTCCGGCTGGGCGAGCACGGTGCCCGCCTGCACGTACCGGTCGTACTGGTCGGTCACCCAGGCCCGCGAGCACAGGTTCGGGGAGGCGACCAGCCGCAGCAGGGTCTCCCGCAGCTCCGGCCCGGTCCGTGGCCGGGCGAGCCGGGCGGGCGTGGGTGCGTCCGCCCGGACCAGGTCGAAGTCGACCGGGCGGCGCAGGGGGCGCTCGTAGACCGGGCCATCGTCGGCGAGTGATCCGGGCGGAACGTCGACGACGACCTCGCCGTGCCAGCGTACGGTCAGCCGACCGCTGTTGGTGACGGTGCCGATCCTGGTCGCGAGCACACCCCAGCGCTCGGCGAGGGCGAGAACCTCGGGCAGCGCCTCGGGCGTGACGATCGCCAGCATGCGCTCCTGGGACTCGCTCGCGAGGACCTCGTGCGCCGCCATCGACGCCTCGCGCAGGGGCACGAGGTCGAGGTCGACCTCCATGCCGCCGGGCTGGCCGGTGGCGATGCCCGCGGCGGTGGTCTCGGTCAGCGCGCAGGTCAGCCCGGCGCCGCCGAGATCCTGGATGCCGGTGACGAGCTTGCGGTCGAACAGCTCCAGGCASGTCTCGATCAGGATCTTCTCGGTGAACGGGTCGCCGACCTGCACCGAGGGTCGCCGGGCCGGGCCGCCGCCCTCGTCGAAGGTTGCCGACGCCAGTATCGAGACGCCGCCGATGCCGTCCCGGCCGGTCTTGGCGCCGAGCAGGACGACGGCGTTGCCGACCCCGGTCGCCGCCGACGTCTGCACCCGATCGACCGGCATGACCCCGACGCACAGGGCGTTGACCAGCGGGTTACCCGCGTAGGTCGGGTCGAAGACGACCTCGCCGCCGATGGTGGGCAGGCCGAGGCAGTTGCCGTAGCCACCGATGCCGGCGACGACCCCGGGCAGGACCCGGGCGGTGTCCGCCGCGTCGGCCTCGCCGAAGCGCAGCGGGTCGAGCACGCCGATCGGGCGGGCCCCCATGGTCAGGATGTCACGGACGATGCCGCCTACACCCGTCGCGGCCCCCTGGTACGGCTCGACGAAGCTGGGGTGGTTGTGCGACTCGATCTTGAAGGTGACCGCCAGCCCCTCGCCGACGTCGACGACGCCCGCGTTCTCCCCCATGCCCACCAGCAGCCGGTCCGTCAACGGGGTGTCCCGGAACTGCCGCAGATGCACCTTGGAGGACTTGTAGGAGCAGTGCTCGCTCCACATCACCGAGTACATCGCGAGTTCGGCGTCGCTGGGCCGGCGACCGAGGGTCGCGATGATCCGGGCGTACTCGTCGTCGGTGAGCCCCAGCTCCTGGTAGGGCTGCTCGGCGGGGGGACTCACGGAGGTGGCCGCGGGGGCGGCGGGGTTGCCGGTCACCCTCCCATCCTCGCCGATATCCCCTGGTCCGGGCGCCCGGGTGGGCCAGGAGACCCCTTCGTAACCAAAAATCCTTCTTTAAGAGGAAAAAGCCGACAAAAAGCCGGACAGCACCGAGGTGAACATGCGAAGCCCGTCGACCCCGGGGCCGGTGAGGTCGTCGACAGCATGCTCGGGATGCGGCATCAGGCCCACGATCGTCCGGCTCTCGTTACAGATCCCGGCGATGTCGGCCGCCGACCCGTTGGGATTCCCGCCGACGTAGCGCACCACAACCCGCCCGGCCGCCTCGAGTTCGGCGAGCACGTCCGGGGCCGCAACATAGCGGCCATCCCCGTGCTTCACCGGGATGACGATCTCCTCGCCGTCCTGGTAGCCGCGGGTCCAGGCAGTGCCCGGCGCCTCGACCCGCAACCGCTGGTCGCGGCAGACGAAGTGCAGTCCCACGTTGCGGGTCAGTGCCCCGGGGAGCAGGCCGGCCTCGCAGAGCACCTGAAACCCGTTGCAGATGCCGAGAATCGGCAGGCCCGCGCGGGCCGCCGGGACGAGGGCCGCCACCATGGGCGAGAACCGGGCTATCGCACCGGCACGCAGGTAGTCACCGTAGGAGAATCCGCCGGGCAGGATGACGGCGTCAACGCCGGCGAGATCGCTGTCGCCATGCCAGAGGGAGACCGGTTCGGCACCGGCGGCCCGCACCGCGAGCGCCGTGTCCTGGTCATCGAGGGAGCCGGGGAAGGTGACGATCCCGATCCGGGCCGGCGAGTCCGCCTCAGTCATTACCACACCCATCGCGATACCCGCCCAGATTCCTCGGAGTCCACTCCCGTCAGCGTAGCCGGTCGAATCGTGGGGCGGCCGATCGACGAAGGGAGCGGCGGGGGACGGCGGGAGACGGTGGACGGCGGGAGATGGTGGACGGCGGGAGACGTCAGACCGGATGGATGCCCTCGGCCACCTCCGGGCGGGAAGCGGGCCGGAGCCCCGTCCGCGCCCGGCTCAGCCGCGCCCCGGGAGCGCTCTCCTCCCAGGTGAGAGTCTTTTCCAGATGCACGCGGGTGCCCCGATGGGGGCTGTCCACCTGGTGGAACTGCACCCGGTCCATCAGAGCGCGCATGAGAAAGATGCCGCGGCCTTGCTCGGGAACATTATCCGGCCTGGGGGAATCRCCATTCTGGCGGGCTGTCCGATCGAGCTCATCCGCGCTGTCGAAACCGTCGCCGCGATCGCTCACCTCGATGACAGCGACTTCGTTGTCCACTCCCACAAAAACCTCGTACTCGTCGCCGGCATGAGCATGTAGAAGAACGTTGTCGCACGCTTCGGTCAAGGCGATTTCAACATCGTCAATGCATTCTTTATTGACGCCCAGGACTTTCAGGGACTGCGTACAGATACGTCGAATCACGGGTATGGAGATCTCATCGTGGGGCAACGACAGGCTTACTTTGATCTCCATGTCGGAGGGTGTACCCGCGTCACGCATCGTCAACCGAACGACCTACGCCGACACAGGCTCGATCCGGTCACATGTCATCGGTCATCGTAATCGGTTATTGCGATAGGTTGTCGCAATCGGTTATCTCAATCKGGCGGCAAGGGCCCGGCCCAGCTCGGTGCCCGAGCGCCAGGCACTCTCGATCTTCGGTGTTCCCCAGCCGTCGCCGGCGAGCCCGATCCCACTGCTGGACAGGTAGTACGGCTGTTCGTGYGGACGGTCCGGGCGAGCGAAGGTCCACTTTTGCACATACGTCCAACTGGGTTGCATCGTGATGGTGAGCAGGCGCCGTAGCGCCGCGACGAGATCGGGCCCGGCCGCCGCGGGGTCGGCCAGCCGCGGCCGCGCGAAATCCGGCGTCGAGTGGGCGACCAGGACGGCGGCATTGTCACCCCGGCGACGACCGTCGTCGGCGATCCAGGCAATCGTATCGTCGTCGTGGACGAAGGCTCCGTCGATCGGTGCCCAGCACCGGTAGGGCCAGCCGGCGAGCAGCGCCAGCACCGGCGACCAGGGTCGGCCGGCGAGCTGCGCCCGCTCCTCGGTGCAGGCCGGGTCGAGATGGCGCAGCGCCTGCGGGTCGGGCATCGCGAGGACCACCGCGTCGGCGGCCTCGTCGTCAACGCGGGGACCCGGGGTGACCCGGCGGATCGGTGTGGACTGCGTGACCTGCACCCCGGCTCGGGAGGCGAGGTCGGCGACCAGGGAACGCAGCCCGCGCGGGGCGGCGTACCGCAGCGGGCCGGAACGCGGCTCGGCCAGGGTGGCGGTCGGCCCACTGATTACCGACATTCGGTGCGTCCAGGGGCGTACCAGGCCACGGATGAACCAATCGTCCACGACTTCGCGGAACTCCGGCGAGGTGGCGGTGAAGTACGACGCGCCGGAGTCCACGATGCGCCCGTCTATCCACCGTGAGGCCATCCGTCCGCCGATCACGCGGCCCCGGTCACGGACATCCACGGTGATTCCCTCGGCTAGCAGTGCGCTGGCGCAGGCGATCCCAGCAATGCCCCCGCCGGCGACGACGACCTTCGCCACCGATCCCCCTATATCGAGATGAATGCCGCGGGCGCCGCATGCCGATTGGCCTTTCACCGGTTCCCGCGGCGTCGCCCTCCTGGATGTGTCGCCACGGTGACGGTGGCTTGCGGACGAGCGTTGATGATGCTCGCCATCAGTCCCGCCAGTGCCCGTCCGCCGAACGGCTGTGTTCATCGTGCCCATTGAGGAGGGGTCCGCGTGCGGTATCCGTGGTGATGCTTTCGCAGCGACGGGATAGTCCCTGCCGCGGAAGAGGGTTATCCCTGAACGGGCGCCCGAGATACCGGGGATGCATCTGTCGTTGACCGGGTCTGTCGTCGACCGGGTCTGTCGTTGACCGGATCTGTCGGCTGTCGGCCCTCCGTCARCCCGCTCCCGCGACGGGATCGGTGGTGTTTGCCACGGCCACGGCCGCCACCCGGTACCCTCGTCATCCGCCGAGCATGGCTTAGCCTTACCCGCAGGAAGTCCATGACCGCGCGTGACGGTCTCTACCTCAGGAGGTCGTGATCGCTCGCCGACCCGCACCCCAGCGTCCCGGCACCCGCCCGGCACGAGTCGCCACGCCCGGCTCTGGCGGGGGAGCCGCACGGAGCCGTCGCCGCCCGTCCGTCCACGGATCCGATGGTGCCATCCCCGCCGTCGGACCGCGGGAACCCTGTCCCTGCGGGTCGGGCCGTCGTTACAAGGCGTGCCACGGCGAGCGGAACCGGCCGGCTCCCGTGCTGCGCCCGTTCGCGGGCCGCCGCGACGAGCCGGACCTGGTCGCCCTGCGGGAGCTGGTGCCCAGCGCCACCGCGCCGCTGGCCCTGGCGGCGGCCTACCTCGCCGACCATCCCGAGCACGCCGACCGGCGCATCACRCTCTGCACGATGCTGCCGCAGGCCGCCCCCGCCCTGGTACGCGAGGACGGCGAAATCCTGGTCGCCCTGCAGATCGCCCTTCCGGGTCTGGACGTATCGCGGGACGTCGCCGGTGCCCTGCTCGCCGCACTCGCCGCCGAGCCGGGGAGTGTGATCGACATCCCGCCCGCCTCCGCGCCGCGCCTCGTGGAACAACTGCCCGCGGGACTCGCCGGGTTGCCCCGGCTCACCGACCTGCTGGACCCGGCGCCCCTGGACATCACCGTTCATTCCGGATTCGGATGGTGGCTGCCACCGTCCGACGAGGAGAGCGGTCCGAACCCGGAGGTGGCGGTGATGCTGGAGCGCGCCAACGCCACCGTGGTGCCCACCGTACGGCTCACCTCGGTGCCGGCCGCCTACTGGTGCCATCCCGGTGACCGCTGGCACCTGCGGTGGGCGCTTCCGCTGGCCTGGCCGGGTGCGGCGGGTGCTGCGGCGGGCACCGACTCCGAGGCCGAGGCGGTCGCTCCCATCGGCGCGGGCGCCGACGTCGCCCCCACCGAGGAGGCGTTGCTGGATGCGCTGGCTCGCCTGGCCGCGGCCGAACGTCTCACGGTGGGGGAGGGCTCCAGGTTCATCGGGTTCTTCCGCGCCGCCGGGCTCGTCGTGCCCGTCTGGGATCTCGCGCCCGGAAGCGAGGCGGGTAGCTGTGAGGAGCCGGCCGCCGCGCTGCGGGTGGCCTACCAGAGGGCACTGGCCGACACCACGGCACTGACCGCGCACGAACGCCGGGTGCGGGCGGGTCTTGTTGGACGCAGCCTCACCCTGCGCTGACGGCATCGGCGCAGACCGCGCTGCCTGGGCGGGGTGCGCTGCCTGGGCGGGGTGCGCTGCCTGGGCGGGGTGCGCTGCCTGGGCGGGGTGCGGTGTCGGGAGGATGGAGCGCTGTGAGCAGGGTTGACGACCCGGAGAACACCTTTGACGTCATTGTCGTCGGGGCGGGTCCGGCCGGTGGCAGCGCGGCGCGGGCGGCGGCGAACGCCGGGGCCCGGGTGTGCGTGCTCGAACGCTCGGCGGTACCTCGTTACAAGACCTGCGGTGGCGGCCTGGTCGGCCTTTCGGCGGATCATCTCGGCATCGAACTGGCCGGTCTGGTTCGAGCCAGCGTCAGCTCCCTGACGATGACCTGGGACGGCCGCTTCGAGGTCACCCGCGGCCGGTCCGGCGGCCGTCCCTGGATGTCGATGGTGATGCGATCCGATCTGGACGCCGCTCTCCTGGCCGCGGCGGCCGCGGCCGGCGCGACCGTGCGGACCGGTGCGCACGTGGTGGGGCTGACCGAGAGCGGGCCGGGCGGGACCGGGATCGCCGAGGACGCCGGGGATCAGGACGACGGTTGGGTGACCGTGCGTCTGCGTGCGGGGGCGGACCTGCGCGCTCGGGTGGTGGTGGGTGCGGACGGCACCTCGGGTCGTTGCGGCACCTATGTCGGTGTCCGCTGTGACCAGGTCGACGTCGGCCTGGAGGGCGAGTTTGTCGCCGACCCGGCGCGTGYCGCGCGATGGGCCGGACGCATGCTCATCGACTGGGGGCCGGTGCCGGGTTCCTACGGGTGGGTGTTCCCCAAGGGACGGGTGCTCACGGTCGGCGTGATCGGTGATCGTGCCGAGGGCGCCGCGCTGCGCGCCTATTACACCCGGTTCGTCGACCGTCTCGGGCTCACCGACCTGCCGCGCCAGCATGACTCYGGACATCTCACCCGGGTGCGGGCCGTCGCCTCCCCGCTGCGGCGGGGCCGGGTGTTGGTCGCGGGGGACGCGGCCGGGCTCCTGGATCCGTGGACACGCGAAGGCATCTCGTTCGCATTACGGTCGGGTCGGCTCGCCGGGGAGGCGGCCGCCGCGGCGAGTGTGGGCGTCGGTCGCGCGAGGGCGGGCGTGACCCGGGCCGGGGGGGTAACGGATACAAGGCCCACTGGCCCGGGCGCCACGGCGCTCGACGCCTTGGCGGCCTATCCCGCGCGCGTCGAGGCGATCCTGGGCCCCGAGATGGCGGCGGGACGAGAGGTCCTGGCCGCGTTCACCCGCCGGCCGGGCGCGATGCACACGGTCATGGCGGCTCCGGGCACCTTCGGGCTGTTCACCCGGCTCATCGAGGGACGGACCACCATCGCCCGGCAACTGCGTCGTCCCGGCGTGCGGGCGGCGGTGGCGGCACTGAGCCACTGAGGCACTGAGGCACTGAGGCACTGAGCCACTGAGGCACTGAGCTGCTGAGGCAGCCGGCGGTGTCAGCGGCGTCAGCCGCCCGGGTAGCCGCGGCGTTCCTCGCCGAAGCGTTCGGCTACCGCGCCGGCGATCTCCCGATAGGCCGCCCGCGTCTCCCGTTTCAGGTTCGACAGCACGATCCGTCCCCCGTCGGCCAGATGCGGGTCGAACGGGACCCGGACCACCCGTCGCGTCCGGGCTTCAAAATGCCGTTCCAGCGTGTCGACGTCGACCCGCTCGCCCTGGACGGGGAACATCGAGATCACGGCGACCGCCTCGCGGACATGGTCGGAGTAGCCGTGCGCGTCCAACCAGTCGAGGGTGGCGCTCGCGCTGGACCCGCCGTCGGCGCTGGCGCTGCTCACGATCACCAGCGTGTCGGCTAGCTCCAGCACCCCATGCATCGCACTGTGCAGGATGCCCGTCCCACAATCGGTCAACAGGATCGAGTAGTGCCGTTGCAGCAGATCGTCGGCTGCCCGGTAGTCGGCGTCCCCGAAGGTGTCCGACAGCTCCGGATCGTTGGCCGACGCCAGCACCTCCAGCCTCGAGTCGGYCTGTGACAGGTACCTGCGGACGTCCACGTACCGGTGCAGACGCGGAGCGTCCTCCAGCAGTTCGCGCACCGTGTGGGCGGAGGTGCGTGGCACCCTGGAACCCAAGGTGCCACGGTCCGGATTCGCGTCGATCGCCACCACCCGGTCATCGCGCAGGCTGGCCAGCGTGGAACCGACCGCCACCGTCGTCGTGGTCTTGCCGACGCCGCCCTTGAGGGACATCACCGCGATGCGGTGACAGTCGTGCAGCGGGTTCCGGATGCGCGCGAGGAGCCGGCGGTCGCGAACCTCGTCGGGGGACGGACCGGGGTTCACCGCGCCCGCCGAGACCTGGTAAACGAGCCTGCGCCAGCCGCGGGACGCCGTCTCCGGGGGAGCGGGCAGCAGTGCGCTGGTGGCGAGCCCCGCCCGGCCGTTTCCCGTCTCCCGGGAACCCGTCTCCCGGGAACCCGGTCCCACCGGGCCACCGGCCCGACGCCGGCCGGCCGCGGCCGATGGGTCGTGCTCCGTCCGGAACGATTCGTCGTGGGCCCGGCCGTCGTGGGCCCGGCCGTCGTGGGCCCGGCCGTCGTGGGCCTGATCGCCGCGGTTCGGATCGCGGTGCCGCCCGGTCCCGGCCGGTCCGCCGGRCGACCCGGCCGGCTCGGGATCGCGTAGCCAGGAGGGGATGCGGCCGGCTTCGGTGGGCGTGCGGGCCGGGCCGGTGTACGGGCCGCCGGCCGCCTTACTTCCGGTTCTCGACCGGTCGGGCGGCGGCGGCGCGGGATACTCGGTTGACGGTCGATAGGTCTCGTATCGCCCATCCATCTCGCCGTACGGCCGGGGAGCGGCGGAGTCGAAGTCCGCTCGTCTCATCGCGGCGGTCTCCTCCAGCGCGGACGAGTTCGCCGCCGCCACCGGCGGCGTGCTCCGCCACGGATCATGGCGCTCGTCCCGCGGGGCCGGTGGCGGGGACTGGGCGTACGGGTCGGACGGTGGCGGGTTCAGCGG
>NZ_MOMD01000030.1:0-53848 GCF_001983015.1 Frankia sp. CcI156 | reverse complement strand
CGGTGGATCCGGATGCCGCCGGCGCGACCGAACCGGCCGAGCCCACCGGGCCCGGTCGGTCCGCCGGAGTCGCGAAGTCCGGGGGGGCCGGCTCGACAGCCGCGATCCCGCTACGGCGGTTCGTTGTCGAACCGGAGATCGTCCCCGTGCCCTCGACCCCGGAGCCGGTCGGACGTGCCGGGTCGCTGGCCGGGGCCCGCTTCCTTCTCGTCGAGGGTGGTCTCGGGGTCGGACTCGAGCTCGCCACGTTGCTGGAGCAGGCGGGTGCCGAGGCCCGCATCCTCGCTGCCGACGACCGGGGCCTGGTCGGTCAGGTTCGAGCCGGCGCCGGCGCGGACGGCCTGGTGTGGATCGCCTCGATCGATCCCGGTGCCGGCGACCACGCCGTTCTTCCTGCCGCGTTCGCGGCACTGCGGGCCGCGGCCCTCGGCGGCAGCCGGCGGATGCTCGTCGCGACCGGGCACGGCGGGCGCTTCGGTCGCCCGTCGCCCCACGGCACCGGAGCGCTCGCCCCGGGCGACGCCGGGGACGAGGGGATCCAGCTGACCCCGGGGATGGGCCTCGCCGGCCTGGTGCGCACGATCGCCTGGGAGGTTCCCGACATCGCGGTCCGCCTCGTCGACGTCGAACCGAAGGACGAACCGCGTCGGATCGCCGAGAGCCTGCTCGTCGAGCTGCTCACCCCCGGCGGGCCGTCCGTGGTGGGTTACCGTGACGGGGTCCGCGCGACCCCGCGGATCCGGCCGGTGGAGCTGGGCGTCGCGGGCGACGTCGGCGACGTGGGTGCGGCGGGCTATGCGGGCGAACTGCCCGCCGAGCTCGGTCCCTCCTCGGTGGTGCTGCTCACCGGTGGCGCGCGGGGTATCACGGCGGCCGTCGCCGTGGAGCTCGCCCGGCGCAGCGGCTGCGCCATCGAGCTGATCGGGCGTACCCCACCGCCCACCGGACCGGAGGATCCGGTGACGGCGGATGCGCTCGACGCCCCGGCGCTGCGCCGCGCGCTTGTCGCCACCGGCGTCCGCCGGCCGGCCGAGATCGAGTCCCAGGTGGCCCGGTTGCTCGCCGAGCGGGAGGTGCGCACCACGCTGGAGGTCCTTGGTCGGCTGGCCTCGTCGGTGCGTTACCACGCGATGGACGTGCGTGACGGTGCCGCCGTTGCCTCGGTCGTGGCCGACGTCTACGCCCGCCACGGTCGCCTCGACGGCGTGGTGCACGGTGCGGGCATCCTGGCGGACCGACTCCTGCGGGACAAGACGCCCGAGTCGTTCGACCAGGTGTACCGAACGAAGATCGACGGTGCCCGGGCGCTGCTGGCGGCGCTGCGGGACGACGTCGGCTTCGTCGTCCTGTTCGGGAGTGTCGCGGGCGTCTTCGGCAACCGCGGCCAGRTCGACTACGCCGCCGCGAACGACGCCCTGGACACRCTCGCCGGTGCCTGTGCGGGCCGCTTCGCCGGCCGGGTGGTCAGCGTCGACTGGGGTCCCTGGGGATCCGCGCGGGACTTCGTGGCACGGGCCGGCGGACCGGCCCCCGCGGTGACCGGGGGCGCGGTGGCCGGTGCGGCCGGTGTGACCGGCGGTGGGATGGTCTCCCCGGAGCTTGCCCGGGAGTACGCGCGCCGTGGCATCGGCCTGATCGATCCCGCCGACGGGGTGGCCGCCCTGCTGCGGGAGCTGGCCGCTCCGGCGGGCACGCCCGCGCAGGTCGTCTACATGTGCGCCTCGGTGGAGTCGTTCGATGCCTGAGCCCGGTGCCGGGCCGGGGGGGCGGTCGGCGTCGGGATCCCGGTCCGCGTCCGGGGGCGGCGCCCCACCCATCGCCCTGGTCGGGATGGCGGCGCTGTTCCCCGGCGCCGGCGACCTCGGCACCTTCTGGGGCAACATCGTCGGGGGTGTCGACGCGATCCGGGAGGTGTCGCCGGAGCGTTTCGACGTTGACGACTACTTCCGCCCCGACCTGTTTCGCCCCGACCTGCCCCGCGGTGACCGTCCCGGCGCCGGACCGGGCGGTGTGGGCAGACCCGGCGGTGTGGGCAGCCCCGGCGGTGCCAGCGACGCCTTCTACTGCCGGCGTGGCGGTTTCGTCGAGGAGTTCGCGTCGTTCGATCCGGCCGCGTTCGGCATCATGCCGCTGGCCGTCGACTGGGCCGAACCCGACCAGCTGCTGTCCCTGCGGCTCGCCGCCGAGGCGATCACGGACGCCGGCGGTCCCGAGCGGTTGGGGGACGCCGAGCGTGTCGGGGTGGTGCTCGGCCGCGGCGGCTACGTCGGTCCCGGGGTCGCCAAGCTCGAACAGCGGGTGCGCACCTCCCGCCAGATTGTCACGACGCTGCGCGAGATCCTGCCCGACCTGCCGGCCGAGGCCGTCGAACGGGTCCGGGAGGCGTTCGTCGCCCAGCTCGGACCGCAGCGCCCCGAGGCGTCCATCGGGCTGGTGCCGAACCTCGCCGCCTCCCGCATCRCCAACCGGCTCGACCTGCGCGGACCCGCCTACACCGTGGACGGGGCCTGCGCGTCATCGCTCATCGCCGTCGACATGGCGATGCGTGACCTCGGGTCCGGCCGGACCGACGCGATGATCGTCGGTGGCGCCCACATCGTGCACGAGGCGTCGTTCTGGAGCGTCTTCACCCTGCTGCGGGCGTTGTCCCCGAGTGAGATCATCCGTCCCTTCGACCGGCGGGCCGACGGCATTCTCATCGGCGAGGGCGTCGGCATGGTCGTCCTCAAGCGGCTTGCCGACGCCGAGCGCGACGGCGATCGGATCTACGCGGTGCTGCGGGGATCGGGCACGTCCAGTGACGGCCGGTCCGCCTCGCTGATGGCCCCGGCCGTCGAAGGCCAGACGCTCGCCGTCCGCCGGGCCTGGGCGGATGCCGGGCTCGACCCGACGGCGCCGGGTGCGATCGGCCTCGTCGAGGCGCACGGCACGGCCACCCCCACCGGCGACGCTGTGGAGCTCGCCACCCTCAGCCGGATCTTTGGCACCGCGTCGGGCGGACCGGCCGGGCCGGGTCGGGCGGACATCGGGATCGGTTCCGTCAAGTCCATGATCGGTCACGCGATGCCGGCCGCGGGCGCGGCCGCTCTGATCAAGACCGCGCTGGCGCTGCACCACCGGGTCCTGCCGCCCACGCTGCACTGCGACGAGCCGCATCCGGCGTTCGTGGGCAGCCGGTTCGCGCCGGTGCGCGCCGTCGTCGAGTGGGACGCCCCGGCCGGCGGCGGTCCCCGCCGAGCGGGGGTCAACGCCTTCGGGTTCGGCGGCATCAACGCCCATCTGGTGCTGGAGGAGGCGCCGGCACCCGCGGCGGTGACGGCGGCCCGTACGTTCGCCGCCCCGGCGGTGACCACGGTGGACCGGGCAGCCGACCCGGACGTCGGTCCGGACGTCGAACCGGTGCTGCTGTTCGCCGGGGCCGACGCGGCTGACCTGCTGGCCCAGCTMGACGTCCCGGACGCGGAACTGCTCGCCCGCGACGACGCCGCGACCCCGCCGACCGGTGGGCCGTGGCGGCTGGCCCTGGTCGCGCCGACCGCCCGTCGGCTGGCGCTCGCCCGCACCGTCGTCGAGCGCGGCACCCCCTGGCGGGGACGCAACGACCTGTGGTTCACCCCGGCAGGGATGTTCGCCCCCGCGCGGGCGGGTKGGGACTCCCCGGCGCAGACCGCTTTCCTGTTCTGCGGCTTGGAGGACAAGTTCACCCCGCGGATCGACGATGTCTGCGAACACTTCGGGCTGACGAAGCCGACCCTCGACGACACCGGGATGCTCGGCCGGCATGGCGTCGCGAGCGTTGAGGTCGGCCGGATCCTCGATGTGGCGCTGCGGCGGCTCGGGATCATCCCGGACCTCGTCGGCGGCCACAGCATCGGCGAGTGGAACGCGATGATCTCCTGCGGGCTGATCACCGACGAGTACACCGACGACTTCCTCGCCGGCTTCGACCCGACAGCCCTGGAGGTGCCGGGGGTCGTCTTCGGCGCGCTCGGCTGCGGCGCGCAGCGCGCGACGGAGGTCATCGCCGGGCTCGACGAGGTCGTCGTCTCCCACGACAACTGCCCGCATCAGTCGATCATCTGTGGGCGGGAGGACAGCGTGCGTACCACGCTGGACCGGCTGCGCCGCGACGGCGTGCTGGGCCAGATCCTGCCGTTCCGGTCAGGGTTCCACTCCCCGTTCCTCGAACCGTACCTGGACCCGATGCGGGCGCGGCTCGCCCGCACCACGTTCGTCGAGGCGAGCGTGCCGATCTGGTCGGCGACCACGGTGGCGCCCTACCCGAGCGACCACGACGCCATCCGCGCGCTCGCTCTTCGACACCTGGTCGAACCGGTACGCTTCCGCCAGCTCGTCGAGCGGCTGCGCGAGCGCGGGGTGCGTGCCTTCATCCAGGTCGGAGTGGGCAGCGTCGCGGGATTCGTCGACGACACCCTGCCCGGCAACGACCATCTCTCGTTGGTCACGAATACCGTGAAGCGTCCCGGGCTGGACCAGCTGCGGCGGGTCGCGGCGGCGATGTGGGCGGAAGGCGCCGCGCCCCGGATGGACCTGCTGCCCTGCCGGTCGCGACCCGCGCCGGCGGTGCCGCCGCTCCCCCGGGCGGCCAACGGACCGCACCGCGTCGGCGCCCCGGTGCGGTTGAGCCTCGGCACCCCCCTGATCCGCCTCGGCGGCGGGGCCGGCGACCTGCTCAACCCGGGCAGTGCCGATCGGACCCACCGGAACCCGCCGGCCTGGGCCGAAGGTGACGTGCCGACGCATCCGGTGATTGCCGAGCTGCGGGCCGCGCTCGCCGAGGCGGACGCGGTGATGTCCACCGTGGTCGACCGCTGGTCGCATGGGGCGACGCCGGCTCGGGTCCCCCCGCCCGGATCGGGGGGCAGGGCGATCCCGGGCGATGCGATCCCGGGCGGCGTGCGGTCGGGCGGCGTGCGGTCGGGCGGCGTGCGGTCGGGCGGCGTGCGCGGTGGTGCTCGGTTCCGCGCCGACGATGCTCCCCGGGGCGGTGGCACGTCCGGCGGTGCCGGCGGAAACGGCGACGCGGGTTCGACGGGCGTCCCTCCTCGCCGCGGCGCGAGCGCGGCCGACGGCGGGGCGGCCGGTCGGGGCACGGGCGCCGATCGGACGTCCGCGGTGGGCTGGGTACCCGTGCCCCGTGACAGTCCCGAACCCGGGCCGCGGATGTTCCGGCGACGGCTGTCGCTGGCGTCGATGCCGCACATCGTCGACCACTGCTTCTACCGTCAGCCGCCGGGCTGGGCGGACATATCCGATCTGTTCCCGGTCGTGCCGATGACCGAGGTCCTCGAGCTCATGATCGGCGAGGCCGCCGCGCTGCTGCCGGGCCGGGTGCCGGTCGGTGTCCGAGACGTCCGGGCGTTGCGCTGGCTCGCGATCGAGCCGGCGGTGGAGGTGTCCATTGCGCTCGCCCCCGCGGGGCCGGACGCGGTGCGGGTGACCGTGGACGGCTACGCCCGCGGCACGGTGCTGTTCGCGGCGGACCACCTGCCGCCGCCCGAGTCAACCGCGATCACCGCCGATCTGTCCGTGGGCCGGACGGGCCCGACGCTGCCCGTCGAGCGGCCCCCGCGGCATCGTGGCAGGGATCTCTACGGGGCCCGGTTCCTCTTCCACGGTCCCGGCTACCAGGGCATCCATCGGATCGAGGCGATCGCCCCGACCGGTATCCGGGGGCGTCTGCGGGTGCCGTCGGCGTCCGGCGCCCTGCTCGACAACGTGGGCCAGCTCTTCGGCTACTGGGCGATGGAGCATCTGTCCGACGACTCCCTCCTGCTCCCGCAGTCCCTGGCCGACGTGCAGTTCCACGGCCCGGCACCGGTGGAGGGCGACCTGGTGGACTGCGTCGTACGGATCCGGCAGGTGGCCGAGCGCACGGTGACCGCGGACATGGAGGTGCGGCGGGCCGACGGACGTGTCTGGGCGGTCATCACCGGGTGGACCGACCGCCGGTTCGCCAACGACGACGTGCTCTGGGCGATGGTGCGTGCACCGGAGTTGAACACGGTGGCCCAGCCCTCCGGTGAGGRCTGGGTGGTCGCCGTGGACCGCTGGCCCGACGCGGCCTCGCGGGAACTGATCGTGCGCCACTACGCCGATGCCGCCGAGCGTGCCCGGCTCGCCGCGCTCAACCCCAGGGCGGCACGCGGCCGGCTGTTGGGACGGATCGCCGCCCAGGACGCAGTCCGGCGATGGCTGTGGGAACGGGGAGCGGGGCCCGTCTGGGGGATCGAGGTCGGGATCCGTAACGACGACGTGGGTGCCCCGGTCATCACCTCCCTGCCGGCGCGGCCGGGTGTCCCAGCGTTCGACCCCCCGGGGGTGTCGCTCGCCCACAAGCCGGAGCTCGCCGTGGCCTTGGTCGCCGCGGACGGGGAGGTTGGCATCGATCTTGAGCGGATCGTGTCCCGCGCCGCCGGGGTCGAGAAGGCGGCCCTGGCGCCCACCGAACTGCGCCTGCTCGATCGGGTCGCCGGCACCGATCCTCACCGGCGGGCCGTGTGGTTCACCCGGCTGTGGGCGGCGAAGGAGGCGGCGGCGAAGGCCGACGGAACGGGCCTCGCTGGCCGTCCACGTCGGTTCGTCGTGGACGGCCCCCATCCCTTCCCGGGGAAGGCCCATTCCCCGGGAAGGGATGGGCTCGCGTCCTCCCCGGTGGGGGGCACCCCGCCCGACCTGGTCCGGGTCACCGTCTACGGGGATGGTCCCGACGGGTCGGTGCCGGAGCGGACCCGGTGGGTGGCGTTGCGTACGGTGGACGCCGCCGGCCGGATTCAGCCGGAACCGACCGGCCCGGCGCCCCGCGAGGGCGGGGTATCGCCGTCGCGGCGTCAGGACGCTGTGGGCGATGACGTCTCCACCGGAAGAGTCGATATCGCTACCGTCAGTTATGTAGTCGCCTGGACCTCCCCCGAGGTCGAGGCGCATGGTCTCCAGAGCCAGAAGGAGTGTTGATGATGTCTGCGCAGAGCACGACGAGGCAGGGTCCTCCCGGCCCGGATCCGGACGACCGCACCGACGCCGTCACGCGGGCCGAGGCCGAGGCCCGGATCCTCGGCGAGGTCACGGAGCTCCTGCGGGAGGTGATCGGGGAGGAGTACGTCGTGGACATGGAGATCACGATGGCCACCTCGTTCAATCAGGATCTCGAGCTGGAGAGCATCGAGTTCGTGGCGCTGGCCGACCGGCTGCGTGGGCGCTACGGCGAGGCGGTGGACTTCGTCGGCCTCCTTGCCGACATGGACGTCGACCAGGTGATCAACATGCKGGTCGGCGAGGTCGTCCACTTCATCGTCGACAGCCTCCCGACGCTGGCGCCGGCGGGATCGGCCTGAAGGCCCGTGGCTGAGATCATCGCGAACGGGATCCGGCTGCACGTGCAGCGACTGGCGCCCAGGGGCGGAGCGTCCACGGACTCGCCGGTCGTCGTGATGGTGCACGGCATGGTGATGGACAACATCTCCAGCTTCTACTTCACGCTGGGCAACTGCCTCKCCGATGCCGGCTGCGACGTCATCTGCTACGACCTGCGCGGCCATGGGCGCAGCGAGCGGACCCGCGGCGGCTACGAGCTGGCGGACTCGATGGCCGATCTGCTCGGGCTGCTCGACGAGCTCGGGGTGGATCGCCCGGTGCACCTGGTGGGTAACAGTTACGGCGCCACGATGGCGCTGGCTTTCGGGCTGGAGTTCACCTCCCGGGTGGCGAGCCTGACGCTGATCGAGCCGCCGTTCCTGATCGAGGGTCTTGGCGAGGAGATGGCCCGATCGCTGACCCAGATCCTCGTCGCGATGACCGACGAGGAGGTCCAGGAGTGGTTGGACAACGGCGCCGGACGCGTGGCCAGCCGCGCCACCCGGGCCGCGCAGCGGCTGCTGCAGGAGACGACGATCGCCACCGACATGCTGGCGACTCCGCCGTTCTCCACCGAGGCGCTGGCCGCGCTGAACGTCCCGGTGCTCGCGGTGTACGGGGAGAACTCCGACATCATCGGGCAGGCTGCGGGCCTGGCCGCGCTGGTGCCCGAGTGCACCCTGATCGTCCTGGAGCACCACACGCACATGGTGCTGCGGGAGGCCGCGCACTACCTGCGGGACCTGCTGCGGTGGTGGTTGTTCCGCCGCCAGACGCCGCCGCCGCCCTACGTGCGCGCGAACGGCCGGCGCTTCGCCACCCCGGACTGGGTGACGCAGCGGGTGCCGCCGCCCGATCTCAACGCCGAGCGCCGGCCGGCCCCGATCTCGGCCGACGCGGCAGTTGCGGCCGGCGAGGGGCGTGAGGGGCGAGGGGCGTGAGAAGAGTCTGATGAGCCGCGTGCTGTTCGTGGTGCCGCCCCTGACCGGGCATGTCAACCCGGCGGTCGGGGTCGCCGCCGAGCTGGCCGCCCGTGGTCACGAGGTGGCGCTCGCCGGGTACGCGGGCGTCATCGGATCGTTGATCCCGCCGGAGCTGGCCCTGCTGGCGTTACCCGAGGCGGGCCTGGGCGAGAAGTGGTCCCGGATCCAGGACGCGTCTCGGGCGCTGCGGGGGCCGGCGTCGCTGAAGTTCCTGTGGGAGGACTTCCTGCTCCCGYTCGGCTCGATGATGGCCCCGGCGATCGACAGGATCATCGACGACTTCCAGCCCGACCTGCTCGTCATCGACCAGCAGGCGGTGGGCGCCGCGCTCGTCGCCCGTCGCCGGGGCCTGCGCTGGGCGACCCTCGCGGCGACCTCCGCCGAGTTCGACAATCCTTACGGGGTGCTCGCGGGCCTGGGGCAGTGGGTCGTCGACCGCCTGCGGGAGTTCCAGACCGGGCACGGAGTGCCGCCCGACGAGGCTGCCATCGGGGACCTGCGCTTCTCCGAGGTGTTGACCCTCGTCTTCTCCGTCCGGGAAATGCTGCACAATCCCGGGATCCCGGACTACGCGGTCTTCGTCGGCAGCGCGGTCGGGAAACGGGCCGGGGCGGGCGAGTTCCCCTGGGACTGGCTCGACCCGGCCCGCCGGGCGGTGCTCGTCTCCCTCGGCACGGTGACCCGGGAGGCCGGCGGTCGGTTTCTGCGGGCGGCGGCCGAGGGGCTGCTCGGCCTGCCCGAGCGGGTACAGGCGATCGTCGTCGCCACACCCGGGCTCGTTGACGACCTCGCCGCCGCGGCGCCCGACGATCTGCTGGTCGCGCCGTTCGTGCCGCAGGTCGCGTTACTTCCGCGGTTGTCGGCGGTGGTGTGCCACGCCGGCAACAACACCGTCTGTGAGTCGCTGTCACACGGGGTTCCGCTGGTGGTCGCCCCGGTTCGCGACGATCAGCCGATCATCGGCGAGCAGGTCGTCCGTAACGGGGCCGGGGTGCGCGTCAAGTTCGGTCGGGCCGGACCCACCGCCGTGCGTTCCGCGGTGACGGCCGTGCTGGACGATCCGTCGTACCGGGCCGCCGCCGCCCGGATGCGGGCCGCCTTCGCCGCGGCCGGCGGGGTGGCCGCCGCCGCCGATCACCTTGAGAAGCTGGCGGTCTGATGCTCGGTCTGGCGGTCCGGTGATCGGTCTCGTGGTCTGATGCTCGAACGGTTCTGACGTCGTGCTGACATGGTTGCCGATCCTGGTGTGTGCCGGTCTGGCGATCAACGGTGTGCGGCTGCGCGGTCGGCTGCGTCGTCTCGACACCCTGCCGGCCTCCGGTCGCCCGGTGGACCCCGCGCATGAGTTCCTCGTCGCGACCGGGGTCCGCCTCTCCGACAGCGGCCGACGGGCGGCCAGTTACCACGCCAGCCGGGACCGGCTCGACGTGCTCGACCTCGTCCCGGCGGACCTGACGGCCGAACGGGCGCTCGACCTCGCCCGGATGGTCGACACCCGCACCTACCGGGCCGACCGCTGCGTGCCCGGCCGCGGCGCCTTCCAGGCGCTGCTGKTCCACTCCGAGATTCTCCAGCGGGCTGGGATCACCCGCCGGGACGGTTTCGACCCGGTGGAGCTCGTCGACATCACCGAGCGGCTGAAGACCTTCGCCTCCGGCTCGACGGATCTGGCGGTGCTGCCGGGGCTGCGTGCCGCCCGGGACGACGCGGCGATGCGTGTCCGCGTCCAGCAGCGGGCCTACCGGTTCACCCGGCAGAACCAGCTCTTCCCGTTCGTACCCCAGATCGCCACCGCGATCGGCTTCCATGTGAACCAGCCGTTCGGCCTCGCGGCCATGGCGCTGTTCTGGTTCCAGCCGTTCTTCGTCTGCGCCGGCCGGGTGCCGCTGTCCMCGCGCGATCTCATTCGTTCTCCCATCGTGCGCATCCTCGGCGGGGTGCTGTTCGTGGTCGACTCCGTGCGGGCCGGCCGGGCGCAGGCCGTGAAGGCGGCTGAGGCGAAGGCCGCCGGGCTTCCTCCGGACCCGGTCAAGCATGCGGCCAGGCAGGAGACCGCCGCCAGCCGCGCCTCCTACTCCCAGGACGTCCAGGCCGGCCTCGACCGGTTCCTGCGCCACGACCGGGCCGACTGCCCCTGGTGCGGATCGGTCGAGCTCGCCACCCGGGTGGAGTCGCCGGACCTGCTCCTGCGCAAGCCCGGTTCCTTCCGGCTGGACGGCTGCGAGCGCTGCGGGCATGTCTTCCTCAACCCGTCGTTGAGCCCGGCCGGGCGTGAGTTCTACGACCGGGACCGCTACGACGGCCTGCGCACCGATGTCGCCGAGCAGGTCCTGGCCGCGATCGCCCGCGAGCGGCGCGAGCAGGCTGCCGCCGTCCGACCGTTCGTGGTGCCACGGACCTGGCTGGACGTGGGGGCCCGGTACGGTCACTTCGCCAACGCGGCCCGAGAGGTGTGGCCGAGGACGGTGTTTGACGGGCTCGACACCTTTCCCGGCCTGGCCAAGGGCCTGGCGCGCGGCTGGATCGACCACGCCCACTACGGCCGTTTCTCCGACGTCGTCGACAGCCTCGCCGGCCGGTACGACGTCATCAGCATGTTCGACTACCTGGAACGCCGCGACGACCCGTCGGCGGAGCTCGACGCCGTCGCGAAGGCGTTGCCGCCTGGCGGGCACGTCGTCTGCGAGCTGGCCAACGCCGACTGCCGGCAGGCCCGCTGGCTCGGCCGGTTCTGGCCCGGCTGGGCGGTCCCCGAGCGCGCCCACTTCATCCCCGCGGAGAACCTGATCGCCGCGCTGGAGGACCGGGGGCTGCGGCCGGTCGCGGTGCGCTTCGCCGCGGCGCGCCGTCCCGGTGGGCTGACCGGCGCCCTGCTGCTCGCCGTGGCCATGATCGCGCCACGCCCCATGCCGTGGCTGCCCCAGCAGGCCGGCCCGGTCGGCGCGGCCGGCCGCGTCCTGGTGATGCTTGTGGCCAGCCCCCTACTGGGACTGGCCCGCCTCCTCGACCGCCTTGCCGGCCGGTACGCGCACGACGCCCGGTACGCCGGCACCTACCTGATGATCGCCCGCAAGGAGCTCTGACCTCGGCGGACCGGTTGACCGGAATGTGCGGCGCGGCACAGGGATACGGGACGCGACGAACGAATGTCCCGCGGAGCTCAGGAGGCCAGCGCCCGCGGAGCGCGCGGCACCGACGCCGACCAGCCGCGGTCACGCAGCGCCCCGCCTACGAGGGAAGCCACCTCGGCCGGGGCGTCCCGCGCCAGGCGTGCCGGCAGACGGATGAGGAGCTGGCCGGTCGGCTCGGCGACGACCGTCGGYCCAGGGACCGTCGCCTGGATCTCCACCCGCACGCGCCACGGCTCGTACCAGACGTCGAGGCGCGCCATCGGCTCGTCCGCGGGCCCGTTGACACTCGGGGTCCCTACCGGCAACCCCCACTGGGCCTCGATGCGACGGTACATGATCTCGGTGAGGCGCGGCGCGTCCCGGCCCAGGTCGTCCAACGTCTCGGTGATCAGCGTCCGGCGGCTGATCGGACCACGCCGGGCCAGCGCGATCCGCAGGCTCGCGACGGTGACGAAACGTTGACGGACAGCGTCAACGAGCAGGCCCTGCGCGTCCGCGCGGGTAGCCGCCCACTCGGCCATGTCGATGACGGACCGGGCGGGGGCCGTCCGCCGGGGCAGGCGGAGGGGATCGATCTCGGTGATGTCGAGCCGAGCGCTGTGCCGCAGAAGCACGCCCGGTGGCGCGGCGATCCGGCGTTCGGTGGGCAGGAGAACCGTCACCGGGCCGGTGCCGTAGCCGTCCAGACCCGCGAGCCCCGCCGCGCAGGCGCCCGCGAGCACCGCGTCCGGGCCGACGGCCTGCAGGGCCCCCCACAGCTCCTGCATCCTCGTCACGGGTGTGGCGGTTGTGATCAGCACGCCGCGGAAGGGTTGCTGCCAGCGACCGTCGTTCAACCGTCGGCGGATCTCGTCGCGGGTGATGCCGGCGTTGATCGCATCGCGTATCGTGATCACGCCGGCCTGCATGGTGGCGATCTCCTGCCAGGAGAGTCGGCCAGGGTTATGGGCCATGAGAAGACGATGACGGTTGTCTGTCTGTTGGGCCAGAACCTTTTTCGGGCTGTGGATAACTTTCGGCTGTCTCCTTCCTGACGGCCGCGTTCCGGACCGGGTCAGCCATGCCCCGGGTGGTGGTCCCCGACGCCGGGAACCCATCCCCGCGCCCCCGGGTGAGTGCTCTGGCCGCCGGGACCGCCGGGACTGCCGGGGCCGCTGGGACGCGCCTTGGGCGGGACGAGCCGGTAGACCTCCTCGTCGGCCGGCGGTTGCTGGCCGATGCCCGGAAACCCGACGGGCGGGGCAGGCTCGATCCGACGCTGTTCCTCCGCGCCGGTCCGCGCAGGGCCGGCCTGGTCCGTACCGGCCTGGATCACCTCGGCTCCGGCGGTTCCGACGTGGTGACCCGCCAGGGGCGTGGCGGCCGCGTCAGGTACGGACCAGCGGTCGGCCGCGGAGACCCCAGGCAGCAGGACGGTGCCCGGATTGCAGTCCCCCGGCACCACCCGTCCCGCCCCATCGACCGGGTTGACCAGCAGGAACGCGGTCGCCGGCAGGGTCTGGACGGTGGTCGGCTCCACGGTGAACTCGTATACCCGCTGGGAGGTCGTGCCGTCGGTTGTCGAGTCGCTCACCGACGAGTTTGTCGTGCGCTGCCAGGTCTGCGATCGCGACGCCGTCACCGACTCCTGCCATCCGGCGTTCTTCGACGTGTTCTGCAACCAGGGCAGCAGCCGGGTGCCGTCGTAGGTCCGGCCGGTTCCGCCGCTGGTGCCGGTCGTCTCCGAGGTGCCGTCCTGGTAACCGACGCTGTCGCTGTCGCCGGCCGTGAAACTGCGCCCCACCTGGGCCGTCACCTGAGACATGACGAAGCGGTAACCACGCCCGATGAATTCCGCCGCGGTCGCGGCGTCCTTACCGTTCCCCAATCGCATGATGATCGTCGAGCCTCCCTGGCTGCCCAGCACCCGTTCGGCGTCGTCGGCGAGCCGTTCGAAGAGCAGCACGAGCCGCACCCCGGCGAGCTCGGCGTGGCGGGTCAGCCCGGTCAGGACCGCTCGGCCGAGATGGTCCGCCCCGGCGACGACCAGCRTGTCCCGGCCGGTCGGCCCGCCCCGCTGGCGGCAACGGAGCTGGTGGAGCACGGTCTGGACGAGGAGCCGGTCCGTGAGTTCCTTGCGGTGGGCGGACGAGTCCCGGCTCGACGTGGCGAGAACCCGCAGCCCGGGTACCGGCCACCAGGCCGTCAGTGGACGGGGCGCGCTGTCGACCCTGGCCGTCGGCATCCTGGCCGTCGGCATCCTGGCCGTCGACATATCGGCGGCGGCCGCCAACATATGGGCCTCGACCGTCGCGGCCGGTGCCGTCGCGGCCGGTGCCGTCGCGGCCGGTGCCGTCGCGGCCGTGGCTGGTGGTGGCGGGCTGAGCGCCTCCAGCGAGGAACGCAGGTAGCGCAGCTCGTCGGCGATCCGGTCACCGCGGCCGAACGCGTCCATGTGCGCGGTGAGCTCCCCGGCCTCGGCCGTCGACAGCGACGTGGCCGCGCTGCCGTCGTCGAGACCTTCGAGGACGCGCAGGCCCTCGGCGAGACGGCGAATGCTGAGCCGTTCGTACAGAACGACGGCGACGGTGGTGACCAGGTCCGCGTGCAGGGCGCGTCGGTGCGGATCATCGCCGCTCTCCTGGGACATGYCGAACGCGTCGGCGACGAGCTCGCCGGCCTCCCGCGGCCCGAGGCCGTCGAGGAGCGCCACCTCGTCGAGCTGGCGGGGCAGGTCCCAGGACTCCACCGGCCAGCGCGCCTGGCCGGCGAGGCGTGCCAACCCCCCGCCCACCGCCCGCTCGCTGAGATCGACGAGCAGGATGCCGGTGCCGCCGGTGAGCACCGAGCAGCCCGCGGTGGCCAGCAGGCTCGCCCATCCGTCGCCGGTTCCGCCGAACACGTCGATCCTGGGGGTCGCCGCGGGGGCCGAGACGGGATAGAAGACGGCGGTGGCCTCTCGGCGTCGCAGCTCGGCCCGGTCGTGCGCGTCGACCTCGGTCTGCCAGGACGTCAACGCCTGCAGGTGGCGGGTGTATCCGTCGGCCCGGGCCGACGCGGCCCGGGATCGTGTCCGGCCCAGCCGGTAGTGCAGGATCAGCGGAGGCAGGCACGCGACCACGGCGAGCGCGAGTCCCGCCGGGACGAAGAAGAACCCCCCCTCGCCCGCGAGCAGCATGCCGAACACCACGAAGGCCATCGGCAGGACGAGCCTGGTCAGCAGGGCGCGGACGGCATGGTTTCGCCGGGCCGTGAGCGCGGTCAGATCGGGCGATTCGGGCTCCTGCCAGACCGGTTGACGGTCGGCGAGCGGGCTCGGGGYCGATGGACCGGTGTCGACGAACTCCCAGCCCCAACGCTCCCGTGGAACGAAGAGCCCCTGGATCAGCCGGGCCTCAGTCGTGGTTAGCGTGCCCACCCCCATCGCCGACCCTCCGCCGTCCCACTCGCCTGCTCCCGCGTCGCAGCCCACCGTGCCGCAGCCCCGACGGCCGCAGCCCACCGTGCCGCAGCGACTCCCCGTTCCCGATCATCGTGCACCTGGAAACGATCTCGGCACGCCCGGTGTCAGTACTGGGGCGTTACGTGGCCATTATGGCGCGTGGTGTCCACTCTGTCGCGTTCCGCCGTGCATGTCGGCCCCGCCGTAACGTCCCGACGGTCGACGGGCCCGGGCGCTCAGTCCCGCGCTGTCCCGAACGCGGATGCTGTCCCGAACACGGATGCTGTCCMGAACGCGGATGCTGTCCCGAACGCGGATGCTGTCCCGATGGACGGGCCGAGGGCGGTGGCCGCCGCGGTGGACTCCGGTGGGGCGCTCCCCGGTCCGCTCGGCGCGGGGCCGACGAGGTCGGAGATCTGGGTGGCCAGCTCGGCCAGTCCCTTGCCGGTGCATGCCTGGTGGAGCGCGTCCGACAGCGAGGTGGCATCCGCCGCGCCGGTGAGTTCCCGGACCGCCACGGTGAGGCCGCTGACCGCCGGATCACCGATGTTGACCTTCTCCCGGCCCGGAGCGTAGAAGGCACCGTTCTTCAGCCGGGTGAGCTGTTCGCCCACGGTCTCGCCCGGCAGGGTCAGGCCGCGCTCGCGCCAGGCCGCGGTGAGCGGATGCGGGCCCGCGCCGGCCCCCCGCCGGCGCACTGCGTCAACCAGCGCCTGCCGGACGTCCTGCCAGCGGTACATGCCCGCGGTCAGGTGCCGGGAGTCGACGGTGTTCGCCGTGTTCGCCGTGTCCGCCGTGTCTGCCGCGTCCGCCGCCTCTGCCGCGTCCGCCGGGGACGGCGGCAGGCCGAGGAGCCGGCGCAGCGTCGCGAGCAGGGCGGCGGTGAAGTCGTCCGGGTCGACGAAGGGGCGCAGCGCGGCGGCGCGGGCGTCCGTCGCCCGGTCGGCGGCATGGGCGAGCGCGCAGTCGAGGATGCGACCCGGCAACGCGGCGAGGGTGGTCCGCAGGGGTTCCGCCGGAGCGAACGGCGCGATCCCGAGCAGATGGGTGAAGCCCATGACCTGGTGCGCGGCCACCGCCTCGACCCACACCACCAGCAGGGGATCGCGGGCCGCGAGGGCGGACGTCTCCGTCTCCTCCAGGGTGCAGGCGGGGCCGGCGACGCAGGCCGCGCCGCAGCCGAGGCTGCGCCGTCCGGCCAGGGGCACCCGGTCGTAGCGCGCGTAGCGCGCGCTCTCCCGGTCGTCTCCGGCGACCATCCGGGCCAGCACGGGACGGTCCATGCCGTCCGCGCTTACCGCCGCCACCCCCGCCGGCAGCGCGACGACCAGTTCGGACTGATCGTCGCGCAGGTTCATTGTCGCGCCGACGGCTTCTCGGTCGTCGGCGGCCGGGAGCCGGTGCATCACCTTCAGTGCGGTGTTCTTGATAACGTCGGGAAGGATCTTCGCTGGGATCTGCTCCACGACAACGAGCCCCTCGCCGTAGGCGCGGATCTCCGCGAGCAGTGAGGCGAACAGGTCGACGGAGGCCGCGGCCGGGCCGTCGGTGACGTTCTTGAGCAGCCGGTGGGCCTCCTCCAGGACCAGGACGTGGCGCAGTCCGCCCGCGCCCGCGGTGGCGTACCGGACCCGCAGATGCTCCACGACGCGGATCAGGACGGCGCCGAGCAGGAACGCCTTGTCCTGGTCGCTGGTGATGTCCTCCAGCTCGAAGACGACGTTGCGCGCCAGCAGGGCGCCGATATCGATCGGATGCCCGCCCTCGAAGAACCGACCGGGAGAACCCTCTCGCAGGCTACCGATGCGCACGTCGACAAAGCCCCGGACGTCCGCCGTGACCTCCACGCCGTAGCCGATGTTCTCGACCACCCTCGTCGCGGTGCGCTGCAGGTCCCCGAGGGTCGGATATCGCCTGCGCACGTCGACCTTCGGGTCCTCCTCCGGCCCGGTCACCCGGAATCTGGGCCGGTGYGCGGGCTCCGGCCGGTCCAGCACCAGGTTCCATCCCAGGTCCTGGTAACAGACCGTCAGCGCGCGGGCGAGCACCTGGGGGAACGGCTCGTGCGCCTCGAACGCCGCCAGGAACAAGGCCCGGACGAGATCGATGTGGCTCTGCAAGGGAAAGCCGGGCTCGGGTTCCAGCGGGTTCAGTGACGCCGGTGGAGCGTCGAGCCGGCCCGGCCTGATGACGAGCACCTCGGCGAGGCCGGCGAGCCGCCCGGCCATCCGGGCGTACTCGGCCTTGGCCGGCTCCAGGACCAGCCACGGAACGGGCGCCGGAGCACGGGTCAACGACTCCAGCAGCGACCGCACGGTCTGTGACTTCCCGGATCCGGTGGCGCCGCAGACGAAGGCGTGCCGGTTGAGCGTCGCGAGGGAAACCGAGAACGCGCCGGCCGGCATCCAGCCGGCGTCGAGCACGTCGCCGAGCCGAACGGCGCCGGGCGTTCCCCGGGGGTCCGCGGGACCGGACCGGTTCGGACCCTCGGGCGTCACGTCGAAGGCGTGCGGTGTGATCAGGGTGATGCCCGGCAGCTCACGGCCGGGCGGCCGGGCCAGCGCCGCCAGCAGCTCCGCGCTCGCCCGCGGCGAGGACCGCGGTGAGCCGGCCAGCCCGCCGGCTCCGGCTCCGACCCCGGCTCCGACCCCGCCGAGGGCCCCCGCGAACGAGGTGACCGGGCCGGTCGGACGCAACGTGTAGGGCAGCCGGTCGAGATCGCTGGAGCTGCACAGCAGGGCGGCCAGCGAGACCGCGCCGGCCGGGGTCACCCCACCGACCAGGATCTCCACGTCCCACATGCCGCTCGACGCGCCCCGGCCCAGTTCCCGGTAGCGGGCCTCCGCGCGCTCCAAGTCGAGCCGGGCGCCCTGGTCGTTCTCCCGCCGGCGCAGCACGGGGATCGATCGCGCGAGGTCCGCCCGTTCCTCGGCGAGATGCTCGGGGGGCACCGGCCACGCGAGCACAAGCCAGGCGAACGGGCCGACGAGATGCGCGGCGTAGTCGTCGAACGATCCGCGGCGGKTGTCTGGCTGCCGGGCGTCGGTGCCGGGATCGGCGGCCCACAGGGCATCCGGGAGGCCTTCGCACCGCAGCCAGTAGGGGAAGCCGGCGAGCTGGGCGGGTACGGCGTCCGGTGGCAGCGCCACCGCTGTCGATCCCGGGGGGTACAGCAGCGGAACCGCGGTTGCGGCTGGTGTCGACGTGGCTGTTGCGAGCGACGTGGCCGCCGCGGTCGGGTCTGTCGCGGTCGGGTCCGCTGGGAAGAAGGGCCGGCCGCCGGCGAGGAACCGGATGTGCGCCTCACCCGGGCCCCGTAGCCAGGCGACGGCGATTCCCGGCCGGGCTGCTCCCGGCACCGGGTACGGGCCGCCGCGAGTGGACGCACCGGAGGCGGTGGGTTCGTGGCCGGGCCCGAGCGAGGTCAACTGCGCGTGCGCGCCGACGAGGGCGGCGAAGAGCGCGGCCGGTACGGGATCGGGCCGGTCGGGTGTGTCGGGTCGCCGAGGGGCGGTGAGGATGCGGTGGAACCGGAAACCGGCGAGCACGATCGGAGGGGCCTATTCGTGCCGGCCGCGCTGGGAACGGCTGCCGGCCGCCCGTACCACCATGCGGGCTCCTCGTGGTCTTCGTCTCGTCTCTCCGTGAACATACTTCTGATCATCGGTGCCGATGTGGCAATCTATCACCCTCCGCTGGGCATTGGATCCGGATCGTGTCCAWCGTTGCTCGAAGTATCCGAATTCCGAGATCGGGGAGGAGTGAAGGTCGAACATGGAGGCATGGACGGCTGTCTTCGATCGTCACGGTCCCGGGCGCATGGACTCCCGTCGCCGTGATCGCGGTCTGCGGGTGTCGTGGGCCGACGCACCGGCGGCTGCCGCGGGATACCTCCCCAGGTCGGGGTACCTCGCCGGGCTGGGCGACCTCGCCAGGCCGGYGTGAATGATACGTATTGTCATCGCCGGTGCATCATGGCCGCAGCCGGATGGCACGGGCGTGGCGGCCGTCGGGGGCGGCAAGGGTCACGGGGGTGGCAAGGGTCACGGGGGTGGCAAGGGTCACGGGGGTGGCAAGGGTCACGGGGGTGGCAAGGGTCAACAGCGCGTCGCAGCCTCGCCCGTGGCGTCGTCCCGGAAGTCGGAGGCATGGCCGATCATCGCAGGAATCGCCGCCGGACCGAGACGCGTACGAGCCCCCCGCGGGGTCGCTCGGTCGCGGTCGGTGCCGCCGCGGTGGGTGTGACGTTGGTCGTGGGGGCGGCCAGCGCACTTCATCTCAGCAGTCCCGCTTCGGACCCGGACTCCTCGCATGACCTGTCGGTGTCCGTACCGTCCGGGCCGAGAGGCGCAGCCCGGCTCGGACGCACATCCGGGCTCGGTCCCACCTCCGAAGCACGCCCGTCGGGCGTGGGTGGGCCGGTGAGGACGAGCCGGGTGGCCGGTACCGGCGCGGACGGCAGGGCGGGGCCCGCCTCCGACCTCACCGCGATCCCCGGGGTCGGACCGGTGATGATGACGAAGATTCCGCAGGCCGCCCGGCAGGTGATCGTGGTGAGCGGCATCGACCGGAATGCGAACACCAACAACGTGACGCTGTGGGAACGGGCCGATCCCGGCTCCGCCTGGAAGACCTACGGCGCCCCGCTGATCGGCCGCAACGGCGCCGATGGCTGGACGTACGACCATCGGGAGGGCGATCTGCGCAGCCCGATCGGCGTGTTCAGTCTCACCGCCGCCGGTGGCAAGCTCGCCGATCCGGGCACCGGTCTGCCCTACGAGTATCGCCCGTCGTTCTACCGGGCGACGGGTCCGCGGGGCGAGCCGATGCCCGATGCGTTCAACTATGTGGTCGCCATCGACTACAACCGACTGCCCGGGTATCCGCCGTCGGACCCGACCCGTCCGCTGGGCCCGCAGATCGGCGGGGACATCTGGCTGCATGTCGACCACAGATCGCCGACGCGGGGCTGCATCGCGGTGGAACAGGACGCCCTCGTGGCCATTCTCCGTTGGCTGACCCCGATGGCCCATCCCATGATCGTTATGGGAGACGTGGCGGATCTCGGCGCCGACAACGTGCGCCCCTGAGCCCCTTTCCTTGCCTATCCAGAGAGATAAATCGAGCACAAAAGCCTCTGGATAGGCAAGGAAGCCGACGAGGCTCAGCCGGCCGGCTTCTCCGCGTGCCCACCGAACTGCTTGCGCATCGCCGACAACAGCTTGTCGGCGAACAGGCCCTCCCCGCGCGAACTGAACCGCTCGTAGAGGGACGCCGTCAGCACATGGGCGGGAACGCCCTCCTCCACGGCGGCCAGTACCGTCCAACGTCCTTCCCCGGAGTCGGACACCCGGCCGCTGAACTCGGTGAGTCCGGGATCCTCCTGCAGCGCGGCGGCGGTGAGGTCGAGCAGCCAGGAACTGACCACGCTGCCCCGCCGCCACACCTCGGCGATCGCGGTGGTGTCGAGGTCGTACTGGTAGTACTCCGGGTTGCCCAGCGGGGCGGTCTCGGCGTTGTGCTCGGCGGACGTCGTGCCGATGTTCGCCTTGTCGAGCACCGCGAACCCCTCGGCGAAGGCGGCCATCATGCCGTACTCGATGCCGTTGTGCACCATCTTGACGAAGTGACCGGCGCCGTTCGGGCCGCAGTACAGGTATCCCTTCTCGGCCTGGGTGATCTCGCCGGTCCGGCCCGGGGTCCGCGKGATGGTGCCGACGCCGGGTGCGATCGTCTCGAACAGCGGCTCCAGGCGGGCCACGACCCCCGGTTCGCCGCCGATCATCAGACAGAAGCCGCGTTCCAGCCCGAACACGCCCCCGGAGGTGCCGACGTCGACGTAGTGGATGCCCCGCTCGACGAGCGACGCGGCACGCAGGATGTCATCCCGGTAGTAGGAGTTGCCGCCGTCGATGATCACGTCGTCCGGCGCGAAGTGCTCGGCCAGGGCCGAGACGGTCTCACCGGTCAGCCCGGCGGGCACCATGATCCAGGCAGCCCGGGGTGGACGCAGGGCCGCGGCGAACTCGGCGAGGCTCCGTGTCTCCGTGRCGCCCTCCGCAGCCAGGGCCTTAACGGCCTCGGGGTTGACGTCGTAGACCACGCATTCGTGACCACCGCGGATCAGCCGGCGCACCAGGTTGGCACCCATCCGRCCGAGTCCGATCATCCCGAGCTGCATCTTCATCTCTCCGCTGGTTCGTCTCGATGGCCCGCTCCGGCGTGTCGCCGGGACGGGCCCGGCCTGGCGCTCCTGACGCCATTCTCCGTGCTGCATCCGTGCTTCCCCGTCCGTGGTGCACGTGCTTCTCGTCTCCGAGTCGGCGCCCGCGCCGGACCGGACCGGCCACGGACCGTCCGGACCGGGACCCCGAAAGTTCCCGATGATCTTCAGTTGGCGTGGATCGAGCGGCAGATTGTGACGAGCAGCGAMGGAGGGCTTGTGAGCGAGCCGGGTAGGGCAGGGGAGGCGGCCATGGATGCCGACGTGGACGTGATCGTGCTCGGCGCCGGGCCCGCGGGCGAGAACGTCGCCGGCCGCTGTGCCGACGCTGGTCTGTCCGTCATCGTCGTCGAACGCGAGCTCGTCGGCGGGGAGTGCAGCTACTGGGGCTGTATCCCGAGCAAAACCCTCCTGCGGCCGGGGGAGGTGCTGGCGGCGGCCCGCCGCGTTCCCGGCGCGGCGTCGGCGGTCACCGGACCCGTCGACGCCGCCGCGGCGTTCGCCCGGCGAGACTGGATGGTGGGCGACTACTCCGATTCCTCCCAGGTGCCCTGGCTGGTCGACAAGGGCGTCGAGTTGGTGCGCGGGACCGGGCGCCTGGCGGGGCCCGCCGGCCGGGTCGCGGTGACGCTGCTGGACGGCACCCGCCGGGTGCTGACCGCGTCCCGAGCCGTGGTCGTGGCCACCGGGACGCGGGCCACTGTTCCACCGATCCCCGGCCTCGCCGACGCCGAACCGTGGGACAACCGGACCGCGACCGGCGCCTGGAAGGTCCCGCACCGCCTCGTGGTGCTCGGCGGCGGCGCCGTGGGGGTGGAACTGGCCCAGGCCTTCCGCCGGCTCGGTAGCGCGGAGGTGACCTTGATCGAGGGGTCACCCCGGCTGCTCGTCCGGGAGGAGGAGTTCGTCGGCGAGCAGTTGCGGGCCGCCTTCGAGGCGGCCGGCATCACGGTGCGGCTCGGAAGCCGGGCGGTCGAGGTCCGCCGGGCCCGGACGGGACCGGATGGCCCGGCCGGGCCGGTGACCGTCACGGTGGAGCCGGTGGATCCGGCGGATCCGGCGGATCCGGGTGAGCCGGTTGAGCGGCGGCCGCGCCGCGATGCCGTGGTCGCCGACGAGATCCTGGTCGCCGTCGGGCGCACCCCGGCGACCGGCGACCTGGGCCTGGAGACCGTGGGCCTGCAACCCGGGCGGTTCATCGAGGTCGACGACCGGCTCCGCGCGGTCGGCGTGGCGGGGGACTGGCTCTACGCGGTCGGCGACGTCTGCGGCCGCGCGCTGCTCACCCACATGGGCAAGTACCAGGCCCGGCTGGCGGCCGACGTCATCACCGGCCGCCGGGACCTCGCCGGCGCTCCCGTGCGCGACCTGGCCGACCCGGCGGCCGTCCCGCGGGTGACCTTCACCGATCCGCAGGTCAGCGCGGTCGGACTGACCGAGCGGGCCGCGCGGGAGGCCGGGATCGCCGTGCGGGCCGTGAGCGTGCCGACCGGATCGGTGGCCGGCGCGTCGGTGCGGGGGGAGGAGATCACGGGCACGTCGAAGATTGTCGTGGACGAGGCCCGCCGGGTGCTCGTGGGAGCGACCTTCACCGGTCCGGACACCCAGGAGATGGTGCACGCGGCCACGATCGCGATCGTCGGAGAGGTGCCGTTGGAGCGGCTGTGGCACGCGGTCCCGTCGTTCCCGACAGTCAGCGAGGTCTGGCTGCGACTGTTGGAGGTATACGGATGACGTCGTTCCGTGGACGTCGTTGCGCGGACCGCGGCACCGAACCGCCTGGGCGGGGCCGCGGATCGGGTTGGCCGAGCCTTCAGGACGGTCCGCCGGTCGCCGCCGGGGCGCGGTGGTCCGTCCGGCCCAGCCGGCGCACGTCGGGCGCGCCGAGCCGGGCCGCGTCGGCGGTCGCGTCGTCGGCTTGCCGCTGCGAGGCCCGTTCGGCCTCCACCCGGGCGAGGTAGTGCGCGACCTCGCGGGCGCGGGTCACCTGGTCCCAGCCGAGCACGGGGGCGATGAGATCGGCCACGTGCTCGGCGGCCTCCACCCCCCGGTCGATGGTCTCGATCGAGACGCGGGTCCGCCGGGTGAGCACGTCCTCCAGGTGCAGCGCCCCCTCGTGGGAGGCCGCGTACACCGCCTCCGCGGCCAGGTAGGTCGATGCCCCGCGCAGCGGCTGGGCGAGATCCGGTCGCGTCTCGATGAGGTCCAGAAGCTCCTCGGTGAGGGTGCCGTAGCGGTGCAGGAGGTGCTCGATCCAGCCGACGTGCAGCCCCGCGCGGCGGGCGAGGGTCTCCCGGGCGTTCCACAGCGCGGGGAACCCGTCCGCGCCGAGCAGCGGGATCTTCTCGGTGCACGACGGCGGCACCGCCCGGTTCATGCCGTGCACGGCCGCGTCGACGGCGTCGGCGGCCATCACCCGGTAGGTCGTGTACTTCCCGCCGGCGACCATCGTCAGCCCGGAGACGGGGCTGACCACGGCATGCTCGCGGGACAGCCGCGAGGTGTCCTCGGACTCCCCGGCGAGCAGCGGGCGCAGCCCGGCGTACACCCCGGTGATGTCCGCCGCCGTGAGYGGCGTGCGCAGCACCCGGTTGACCGTGTCGAGCAGGTAGTCGATGTCGGCGCTGCTGGCCGCCGGATGGGCGAGGTCGAGGCTCCAGTCGGTGTCGGTGGTGCCGATGATCCAGTGGCTGCCCCACGGGATGACGAACAGCACGCTCTTCTCGGTGCGCAGGATCAGGCCGGTGACGCCATGGATGCGGTCGCGGGGCACGACGATGTGCACTCCCTTGGAGGCTCGGACCGACAGCTGGCCACGCCCGCCTACCATCGCCTGGATCTCGTCGGTCCACACCCCGGCGGCGTTGATCGTCTGGCGGGCCCGCAGCTCGATCTCGGCGCCCGACTCGAGGTCACGCACCCRCACGCCGGCGACCCGGTCGCCCTCCCGCAGGAAGCCGGTGACCCGCGCGCTGGTCGCGATGAGCGCCCCGTAGCGAGCAGCGGTCCGCGCGACGAACACGGTGTGCCGCGCGTCGTCGACCTGGCCGTCCCAGTACTGGATCGCGCCGACGAGGGCGTCCGGGCGCAGCGACGGGAACTCCCGCAGCGCCGCCTTGCGGGTCAGGTGCCGGTGATGGGGCATGGTGGCGTCGCCGCCCGGCCCGACGCGGGCCAGCCCCTGCCCGAGGGTGTCGTAGAGCAGCACACCACTGCCGATGTAGGCACGTTCCCAACCGTGGCGGGTCAACGGCAGCAGGAACGGGATGGCCCGGACCAGATGGGGCGCGAGCGTGTCCAGCATGAGGGACCGCTCCCGCAGCGCCTCCCGGACCAGCGGGGCGTTGAGCTGCTCGAGATACCGCAGCCCGCCGTGGATGAGCTTGCTCGACCGGCTGGACGTGCCGGCGGCGAGGTCGCGCGCCTCGACCAGGGCGACGGACAGGCCCCGGGTCACCGCGTCCAGCGCCACCCCCGTACCGGTGACCCCGCCGCCGATCACGGCCACATCCACCGGATCCGCTCCCATCCGGCGCAGTGCCTCGGCGCGGCCGACCTGGTCGAGTCGGGCGGTCGGGGTTCCGTGTCTGGTCGGCGTCATCGCCAGTTGCTTCCTCTCCTGCGAACGTCCTCGCGTCCCGTCGTCGTGATCGCCCGGGACGCTCCGGCGGCTCGCCACCCATCGTGCCGGCTGTCGGTGTCCGGTGTCCGGCGCCCGGGCGCGGGATCGTTGAACGTCCATGAACGTCTGTGAACGTCCGGCCGGGGCGTGGTGGGATGCGAGTGCGACCGTCCCGGGATCCCGCGTAAGGCGACCAGATGGGCGACCAGATGGAGGTCAACACCAGATGGAGGTCAACGCATGGACCTGACCCACCCGCCGGCCGAGGAACGGTTCCGTGCCGAGTTGCGGGCCTGGCTCGCCGAGAACATCCCCGCAGCCTGGACGGAGCCCGGGTTCTGGGCCGGCGTGGGGGAGGCCGAGGGCTTCGACCTGCGGCGGGACTGGGAGCGGCGCAAGGCGCTCGCGGGCTTCGCCGGGATCGACTGGCCGGTGGAGTACGGCGGCCGGGGCGGTACCCCGGGGATGAGGGCCATCTACGACCAGGAGACGCAGCTCGCCCGGGCGCCGCGCTCGGTCAACACGCTGGGCCTGGCCTTCCTCGCGCCGACGGTGATGGCGGTCGGGACGCCCGAGCAGAAGCGCGACATCCTCGGGCCGATGCTGCGCAACGAGGTGATCTGGTGCCAGGGCTTCTCGGAACCCGGCGCGGGCTCCGACCTCGCGGCGCTGCGTACGTCCGGGGTACTCGACGGGGACGAGTACGTGGTCAACGGGCAGAAGGTCTGGACGACGTTCGCGAACCGCGGAGACAAGATCTTCACCCTGGTCCGGACCGAGCCCGGCAGCCGGCGCCATCACGGCATCTCGCTGCTGCTCATCGACATGCACGCTCCCGGGGTGGAGGTCCGGCCGATCCGGCAGATGAGCGGCGTCAGCGAGTTCGGCGAGGTCTTCCTCACCGACGTGCGGGTGGCGGCGTCGGAGTGCCTGGGCGGGATCGGCAACGGCTGGGCGACGGCGATGCTTCTGCTGTCGTTCGAGCGCGGCGCGTCCGGGATCAGCCAGTACACCGGATTCCGGCGCAGCTACGACGAGATCGTCCGGGTCGCCCGGGCGCTCGGGCGCGACACCGACCCGGTGCTGCGCCAGGAGCTGGGCCGGCGCATGGTCGAGCTCGAATGCCTGCGTTACCACTCGATGCACGTCCTCACCCAGGTAGAGCAGGGCCGTGACCTGGGGGCCGAGTCGTCGATCACCAAACTGCAGTGGTCGGAGACGTACCAGGACCTGTTCGAGACCTTTGATGCGCTGCTCGGCGCCGATGTGGCGCTCACCCACCCCACCGCGGACCTCGATCTGACGACGCTGCGGCAGGAGAGCTTCTGGACCCGCTCCGTCACCATCTGGGGTGGATCCTCGCAGGTACAGCGCACGATCGTCGCGGAGCGGGTCCTCGGCCTGCCACGCGGATCATGATTATGGTCGCGATTCGGGCCTGTGCCTGTGCCCGGGCCTGTTCATCTCGCTGATCCCGCCTCGCCCCGCCTCCGGAGGTCCGAGCCCGTGTTCTTCGCCCTCACCGACGAGCAGCGCGCGCTCGCCGCCACCGTCCGGGACTTCCTGGCCGACCGCTTCGATCTGACCGCCGTCCGCGCGGTCTTCACCGATCCCGACGGTGACGGGCACCCCCCCGAGCTGTGGAAGGCGATCGGCGAACAGGGCTGGCTCGCGGTGTGCGTGCCCGCGCGGTTCGACGGTCTCGGGCTCGGGTTGCTCGACGCACAGATCATCGCGCGGGCGTTCGGAGCGGGGGTGATCCCGGGGCCCTGGCTGCCGACCGTGCTCGCGGGCGAGGCGGTGCGGCTCGCCGGCTCGGCGGACCAGGCGGCGGCGGTGCTCGCCCCCCTCGCCGCCGGTGACCTGGTGGCCACCGTGGCGCTGCGGGGCCCGGGCGGGGGATACGACCATACCGGCATCGCGGTCCGCGCGACCGCGGGCGGTCGGCTGGGCGGTGTCGCGTCCGGCGTCGAGTATCTCGAGGTCGCCGGGCTCGTGGTGGTCGCCGCCGTCGGCCCCGCCGGGGTCGGGCTCTATCTGCTCGATCCGCGTGGCCCGGGGGTGACGGTCACCACCCAGMGCGGCTTCGACGGCACCACCCGGCTGGCCTCGCTGTCTCTGGCCGACGCGGCCGCGACCCGGCTGCCGGCCTCCGACGCCGCGGTCGCCGCGGACCTGGTCCGTCGTGGCGCCCTGCTCACGGCCGCGGACCTCGTCGGTGTCGCGCGGGCCGCGCTGACCCGGACCGTCGCCCACGACATCGATCGGGTGCAGTTCGGCCGGCCGGTCGGTTCGTTCCAGGCGCTCGCGCACCATCTCGCCGATCTGCATGTCGCTGTCACGATGGCCGAGCATGCGGTGCTGTACGCGGCGCACGCGCTCGACACTGCCCTGCCCGACGCGGAGCTGGCGCTCGCGGTGGCGAAGAGCAAGGCCAACCAGGCCGCCGGGGACGCCACCGCGGCGATGATCCAGTACCACGGGGGGATCGGCTACACCTGGGAACATGACGCGCACTTCTTTTACAAGCGGGCCAAACGCCAGATTCCTGCTTTTGGTGACACCCCTGCGCATCTGGAGCGCATCGCGGTGCTGACCGTCGACGCATTGCCCTGACCGCCCCCGATCCCGCAGCACTCGCAGCGGTGCTGGTCCTTAGCGCGTCAGCGTATGGTCGAACAGCTGCCGGGCCGGGCCCAGGGCCGCCCGGCGGTCGGCGGGAGCCAGCCCGATGCGCGTCCGGCGATCCAGCAGGTCCGCCGGGTCGAGCGCGCCTTCGTCCCGCACCGCGAACAGCAGCTCCGCGCCGGTGACCGGCGTCCCCTCGGCGACGGGTGCCAGCAGGTCGGGGTCGCCGTCGGCCAGGGCCAGCACCCTCGGTGCCTCCGTCCCGTACCGCTCGACCAGACGGCGCGGCGCGGCCACCGTGGCGAGGACCGATCGAGGTGCCGCACCGACCAGGCCGAGTCGCCGGGTACGGCAGGGGCCGGCGTCGAGGTCGCCCACCGCGACGGCGGCGTCCACCGCGTCTGCGGCCATCCGTCGATAGGTCGTCAGTTTGCCGCCGACCACCGTGACCAGGCCGCCCGGGTCGGTCCGCACCAGGTGCCGTCGGGAGAGATCGGCGGTGCGGGCGGCGCTGGTACGGGTGGCGGCGCTGTGGGGAACGACGGTGTGGTCGGTGCCGGTGTGGTCGGTGCCGGTGTGGTCGGTGCCGGTGTCGAGCAGTGGGCGCAGGCCGGCGAAGGCGCCCAGCCGGTCCGCCGGGTCGATGGGGGTGGCCAGCACGTTCGAGACGATGCCCAGCAGCTGCGCGATCTCGTCCTCGTCGGGCACCGGGACGTCGACGACCTCCTCGACCGGCACGTCGGTCAACCCGACGTAGACGCGGCCGTCGTCCTGGGGCAGCACCAGCGCGAACCGGTTCCGTTCACCCGGCATCGGCAGGGACAGYGCCGCGCGGGTCCCGGCCAGGACGGTGGAGCGCAGCACGAGGTGGGTGCCGCGGCTCGGCCGCAGCCGGATCCCCGGAGCCAGGGCCGGCGCCCACACGCCGGTGGCGTTGACCACCGTCCGCGCACGCAGGGTGATCCGGGTACCGGTGAGGGTGTCCACCGCGGTCGCCTCGATCCCACGACAACCGTGCCGGCTCGGGCCGCGGGGTCCGCCGTCGAGGCCGCCGCCGTCGAGGCCGGTCACCCGCAGCCGGGTCAGGATCCGGGCGCCGAATCCGGCTGCGGTCCGGGCCAGCGCGACTACGAGACGGGCGTCGTCGACGAGCCGGCCGTCCCAGTGCAGCACCCCGCCGCGCAGTCCGGCTTCCCGGAGCGCGGGAGCCACCCCGAGCGTCTCCACGGCGGTCAGCCGGCGTGGGCCGGGCAGGACCGCGCGGGGCGTGCCCGCGCCGCGGCGCAGCAGGTCGCCGAGCCACACCCCGGCCTGGACCAGCGCGGCGTTCGACCGCGGTACTCCCGGGGTCAGCGGGGTGAGCATGGGCAGCGCCCGCACGAGATGGGGCGCGGTGTGCCGCATCAGGATGTCGCGCTCGACGGCGCTCTCCCGCGCCAGCGCCACATCTCCGGTGGCCAGGTAACGCAGCCCGCCGTGAACGAGCTTGGAACTCCATCGGCTCGTGCCGAAGGCGAGATCGTGCGCCTCGGCGAGGACGACGGACAGGCCGCGGGAGGCGGCGTCCAGGGCCACCCCAGCCCCGGTGACCCCACCGCCGATCACCAGCAGGTCCACCGGGCCGCCAGCCGCGACGGCGGCCAGCTCCCGTTCCCGCCGCCCGGCGTTCAACGAGGTCGCCGTGGTCGGCGGGAGCGTCAGAACCGTCATGGTGATCCCCCAATGCTCTCCTTGACCGGTTCCGGCGCGAGGTAGCCGCGCAGGAGCCGGCGCAGTTCGGCGGTCCGGGTCGCCGCGGGGACACCGCAGCCGAGGGCCTCGGCGGACAGGACGAAGGACTGCACGACGAGCAGGACCATGAGGGYCAGCGCCGACGGGTCCTCGGGCCGCACGGCGCCGTTCGCCTCGGCGGTGCGGAACTGGCTCGTCAGCAGGTCCAGGATCATCTGTTGGGTGGCGCCACGTCGCTCGATCAGGTACGGGATCAGCAGCTCGGGATCCGTCTCGATGATCCGCAGATAGAGCGGGTTGGTGCGGAACGCCTCCACCGTCGCGATGATGTGCTCGACGAGATCGTCGACCAGCCCGCCGTCCGGAGGCCCGCCGTCCGGCCCGGCCTGGGCCATGGCCGACGCGGCCGTCACAACCTGGGTCCACTCGCGCGTCATCACATCACCGACCAGCGAGCGCAGGTCCGGCCAGCGTCGATAGAGGGTCATTCGGCTCACTCCGGCGCGGCGCGCTACCTCGGTCAGGGTGGTCCGCCGGACCCCGACCGCCAGCAGGGACGCCTTGGCCGCGTCGAGGACGGCCTCCTCGCCGGCGAGAGCCATCCGGCAGCCCTTCCTCCCGCCCGTCGCCACGGGCGCGGGGAGCGGCGCCGCCGCGCGGGATGTGTCATCGTAGGACGAGACCTTGTGACAATGTGACGTTGGCTGTCACACTGTCTCGTAGGAGATTCTACCGAGGCACCACCGGATCGGACAGGCGGTACGCACGCCGATGACGAGCACCGACGAGGCCCACGAGAAAGCCTGTGAGATCGTCCTGGCCGAATCCGTCTGGTGGGGCTGGGGCCCCGCCGAGGCGCATGACCCACTGCCCGATTCCACCCGCCTGCTGCTGGCTCGGCTCGGCATTCCCGCCCGTCCTCGCCCGCCCGTCCCGCTCGCCGAGGTACGCCTGCCCGCGTCGCGGCTGCCGGATCCGGCCCGGGCCGCGCTCGCGGCGGTCGTTGGGGACGGCGAGGTCCGGGTGGACGATGTCGCGCGCATCCGGCACTGCCGGGGCCGCTCGACGACCGATCTGTTGCGCCTGCGGGCCGGGGACGCCTCCGCCGCGCCCGACGCGGTCATCCGGCCCGCCGATCATGACGAGGTGCTCGGCGTGCTGCGGGTCGCGACCAGAGAGCACCTCGTGGTCGTGCCGTTCGGGGGCGGTACCTCGGTCGTCGGCGGCCTTGCGCCGCCCGAGCGTGGCGACCGTGCCGTCGTCGCCCTCGACCTCGCCCGGCTGGACCGGCTCGGCCGGGTGGATCCCGACTCCGGCACCGCGGAGCTCGGCGCCGGGCTGCGGGGCCCTCGGGCCGAGGCGTTGCTGGCCGAGCACGGTCTCACGYTCGGGCACGTCCCCCAGTCCTGGGAGTACGCCACCATCGGTGGCTACGCGGCGACCAGGTCCAGCGGCCAGGCGTCCGGGGGCTACGGCCGGTTCGACGAACTGGTCGTCGGCCTGCGGGTGGCCACGCCGGTGGGTGGCTGGGAGCTCGGCCGCGCCCCGGCGTCGGCTGCTGGACCGGACCTGCGGGAGCTGCTACTCGGCTCCGAGGGCGCCTTCGGGGTGATCACCCAGGTCGTGGTCAGGGTCCGGCCGCTGCCGGCCCGGCGCGGCTACGAGGCCTGGTCGGTGCCCGACTTCGCGACCGGCACTCGGCTGCTGCGTTCACTCGCCGCCGGCGACCTGCGGCCGACGGTATGCCGGTTGTCCGACGAGACGGAGACCGTCGCGGGGCTCGCGCGGCCGACCCGGTCGGGCGGCGAGCGCGGGGGCGGCGCCGTCGGCTGCTACCTGGTGACCGGCTACGAAGGCGACGATCGCGCGGTGGAACAGCGTTCCGCGGCGGTCGCCGCTGTTCTGCTCGCCGGGGGCGCCAGGCGGCTCGGCGCGGCGGCCGGCCAGGACTGGGAGCAGGGTCGGTTCCGGGCGCCCTACCTGCGCGACGCGCTGCTGGACCAGGGCATCTTCGCCGAGACCCTGGAAACGGCGGGATTCTGGACGGCGCTGCCCGGGCTGTACGCGGCCGTCCGAGACGCGCTTACCACGACGCTGGCCGCCGCCGGCCTGGCACCGGTCGTCATGTGCCACATTTCTCATCTGTACGCCACGGGGGCTTCGCTCTACTTCACCGTCGTCTGCGGCGAGGGCGACGACCCGATCGGGAGCTGGCGGGCGGCCAAGGCCGCGGCCACGGACGCGGTCGTCGCCACGGGCGGCACGATCACCCACCACCACGCGGTCGGAACGGAGCACCGGCCCTGGCTCGACGCCGAGATCGGCGATCTCGGCGTCGAGGTGCTCCGGGCGGTCAAACGGACGCTGGACCCGGCCGGCATCCTCAACCCCGGGGTTCTCGTCGCCTGAGGGCACTACCGGGCGCACCGGGTCGACCCGGGTCGACCCGAGGGGAGCCCGGGTAGACCAAGGGTGTGGAGACCATTGCCGCCTGTGTGGTTGTCCTGCTCTTCCTGCTGATCCCGGCGGTCATCGTCGGTGCGGCCCTGGGCTGGGCCTACCACCGTTGCGCGCCGCTGCGGGCCCGGGCAGCCGTCGAGGCCGCCCGGGAGCAGCGGGCCCACCCCTGAAGACCGGGGGCGCGGCGGCTCGGAGCGRCCGACCGGCTCCGCCCGGCCCGATCAGGCCGGGCGGAGCGTCGATCCCCGGGATGTCCGGACAGCGTCTCCGTCAGGATGAGGCCATGAGCACCGGACCGTGCGAGCCGGCTCCGGGTCACCCCGGCGGGCCGGGCGGTGGCGTCGACCGTGATCGTGACCATGCCGGGGACCCGGAGTTCGCCCCGGCGACCCGCGGCCTCGTCGTCGTGGGACCGGGGGCGAGCTTCGGTTCCGACCTGTTGCGCCGGTTCGGCCGGGAGGGGTTCGCCCTGGGGGTCGTCTCCCGGTCTGCCGACACGCTGACCCGGGTGAGGGACGAGCTCGCCGAGGACGGCCTGGCGGTGCACGGCGCCGTCGCCGACGTCACCGACCAGCCGGCCCTCACCACGGCCATCCAGCGGGTGGCGGCCGACGTCGGGGGGCTGACGGTGCTCGTCTACAACGCCAAGCTCAGCATCCGCGGCGGCGCCCTCACGGTGAAGGCCGAGACGATGAACCAGACCCTTGCGGTGAACGTCACGGGCGCGCTCACCGCGGTGCAGGTGGCGGCAGACCTCCTCGTGGACCGGCCGGCCGCGACCATCCTGTTGACCACGGCCGGATCGCGCACCGAGCCGGTGGCCGGCCGGTTCGCGCTGGCGATCGGCAAGGCAGGCCTCGCCGCCCTCGCCGATGCGGTACGGCCGATGCTGGCCGCGCGGGGTGTCCGGCTGCGCACGGTGGTTCTCGACGGCAGGGTGGACGCCGCGGGCCCGCTACGTCCGGGGGTGGTCGCGGACCACTTCTGGCAGGCGTTCGCCGCCCCGCGGGGCGACGTTTTCCGGCTCGCACCGGCCAGACGGGCCACTCCGGTGGCGCAGCTCCCGCTGGAGGTGTGAGCTGGTGGCGGCTGGCGGCTGGCGGCTGGCGGCTGGCGGCTGGCGGCTGGCGGCGGCTGGCGGCTGGCGGATCATGCTCCGGGCGGCGACCGATGGTATCTGGTTTGCCCGGTCTGGTCGGTCAAGTCGGTAATCCGACACCGATGTCGCACGGATAGATCGGACCCGCGGCCGTGCGGAAAGCACGGAGCATGCGACGATCCGGCAGGGCCAGGCACAGGACAACCRCCAGGCGGACATCGACAGGGCGACGGCGTGCTCCGGCGCAGCATGGCAGGAGATGGACCGGTGAACGACGGACGTGACGGTGACGGGCAGCAGCCTACGGACAGCACCCATGGGATGCCTCCGGACGGTGATGGGACGCGGCCCGCGAACCAGAACAGGCCGGCCCGTCCGGGCGCCCCGGTGGGACCACCGCCGCCCGCGGACTCGTTCCGGCCGGCGCGGCCGGTCGCGCCGACCCGGAGGGGCGACCGGCCTGCCGGTTATGAGCCGCCGGCCGGTTATGAGCCGTGGGCCGGCTCCGGCGCTCAGGGTGGCTACGACGGCACCACGGTCCTGGGCGCGACGCCCGGGACCATGGGGATGGGGAACATCACCGCCCGCGAGGGCGGCGGACCCCACGATCGGCTGCCCGGCGCCGTCGGCGGGGGTGGTAAAGGCCCGGAGGGATTCGCCGGGGCGCCAAGCGGCGGCACGCCCGCCGTGCCCGCCAAGCCGCGTCGCCGGCGCCGGAAACTGCTCATCGCGCTGGTCGCCCTGATCGTCCTGTTCGTCGTGGGCGACCGGGTCAGCGTGGTGATAGCCAAGGATCAGATGCGCAAGCAGGTCGAGGCCGGCGTAGCCGAGAACATCAAGCCGGGTGATCCTGTCCCGACGGTCAAGAGCGTGAGCATCGGCGGATTCCCGTTCCTTACCCAGGTCCTGTTCGGAAAGTTCACCAACATCGGAGTAGAGATCGAGGGCATCCCGACGCCGGGCCCGAAGATCTCGTCGGTGAAGGCCAATCTGAAGGGTGTACACGTACCGCTCGGTGATGCCATCACCGACAATGTCGGACAGGTGCCCGTCGATCGCGTGCGGGCCACTGTGGGCATGACCTACAACGACCTCAACGCCTACCTCGCCGGGCAGCAGGTGCAGGTGGAGCCGGTCGACGGAGGAAAGAAGATCGAGGTGACTGGCACCGTCAACGTGCCGGTGCTGGGTACCCAGCAGGTCGGTGGGATCACGACGTTCGAGGTCCGGAACAACATGCTCACCCTGGTGCCGAGCGAGGTGAAGCTCACCGGAGCTGTGAACCTCGGATTCAGCGTCCCCGGAGAACTCCTGCCGTCCATCCCGATCCCGATCTCCGGTCTGYCATTCAACCTCCGCATCGTCGAGGCATCCACGAACGCGACCGGTCTCTCACTCACCGCAACTGCCGAGGACGTGGTGCTCCCGGCGTCCTGAGTCCTGAGTGGCGACCCTGAGCCCTGACATGATTTCCGCCACAGTTGTGCCGGTCCGGAATGCCTCGCGCGCGGTGGTCGAGCCGTACCGACCGCACTCCCCCCGGCCGGGGCCCGGATCGGATCCGGTCGAGGCCGCCTGTGGCCCCTCTCTTCCCGGACTACGTCMTTCCCGGAGTGCGTCGACCTGTCGACGATCGTTCGACGCGCGGCACCTCCCGGCGTTTCATCAGCCGATTTCTGGTGGTCGTCCGTTGGCTGATCGTCCGCTTTCGTGGCGTGCGTCCCGGGTGCCGCCGAGGCCTGCGGTCGCTGGTCGGATCGGCGACAGATGCCACTGTCGGGGACCGTCGGCCGTCATTCTCATAGGGTGCCGGACGGGGGACATGCGTCATCGTCGTCACTTCCGGGGCACGGTCACCGAGCTTTCGCGGCACGGTCACCGAGACGATCTGATCACCCAGGGTGACGCAGCCCGGAAGGTTTCGAGCAGGGCAACCGGTAAATCGACCGATCATGAGGCGGCAGGAACCCGAGAGATGCCCGGAAGTCGACGCGACGGCAACGATCGCCGTTCAGCTGGTGGTAAATCGTCACCCGGGGTGGATCAAGGTCATCCCTCGACGCTACGATCGGGCATCCGGCGTGATCGGGCGGCCCGAGTGGCCGCGCGACGTGGTGACCCGGCACGCCATGGTGGCACCGCAGTACCTGGTAAAACCGCACAACGTAGTGACACCGCACAACGTAGTGACAAGGTGGAGTTCGGCGGGACATCCCGGCCAGCGTCCCGTCGCGAAGGGGGAAACACGTGCAGACGACCTTCCTGAGAGTCGTCACCGAGGCCGGTGCGGCCACCGTGCCGGCCGAGGCGCAGTTCATCGTCGGCCGTGCCCGGACCGCCGACTACGTCATAGCGGACAGCCGGGTCTCCCGTCGCCATCTCCTCCTTGAGCAGACCGGCAGCGGGTGGGTTGTTCGGGACATCAGTTCCAACGGCACCTGGATCGACGGGCAGCGCATGCCCGAGACCGTCCCGGTGCACGGTGAGGTGCGGCTTCGTCTCGGCACTCCGACCGGGCCCGAGGTCGTCATCCATCCCCAGGTGCCGGAAGGCCGCAGGCCGCTGGACGAGCCGGAGTACGACCCCGGTTACGACATGCAGACGATGCTGCCCWATGCCGCCGGTTACTCTCCGCCACGGCCCACGGGCTCCTCGCGAGGTGGGCGCGGGACCTCGCATCAGGGGCCGACCGATCCGTCCCAGCGCGGGCACGACTACGACGACCAGGACCAGGGCGAACGGGTGAGTGGCGTCACCAGCCTCGAGCAGGAGCACGAGCGGCGAACCACCTATCGGCTGCGCCCGGGCACGATGTCGATCGGCCGTGCCCGCGACAATGACATCGTCATTACCGACCTGCTCGCCTCCCGCCGGCACGCCGAGCTCTACATCGGCCGGTCCGGCCTGCAGATCGCCGACCTCGACTCCGCCAACGGCGTGTTCGTCAACGGTCGTCGGATCAACCGGGCGTCCGTCGGCCAGGGCGACGTCATCGCCGTCGGTCACCACGTCTTCCAGCTTGAGGGCGACCAACTCGTCGAGTACATCGACTCCGGTGACGTCAGCTTCGAGGCCGACGCCCTGAACGTCTGGGCCGGTCAGAAGCAGCTCATGCACGACATGACGTTCAAGCTGCCCGGCCGGGCGCTGCTGGGCGTCGTCKGGCCGTCCGGGGCGGGCAAGTCGACGCTGCTCAACGCGCTCACCGGCTTCCGCCCCGCGGACAAGGGCACCGTGCGCTACGCCGGCCGGGACCTCTACTCCGAGTACGACGAACTGCGGCGCCGGATCGGCTACGTGCCGCAGGAGGACCTGCTGCACACCTCGCTCACCGTCCGCAAGGCGCTCGAGTTCGGCGCCGAGCTGCGCTTCCCGCCGGACGTCACGAAGGCGGAGCGGCGCACCCGGGTCGATGAGGTGCTCGCCGAGCTGGGCCTCACCCAGCACGCCAACACCCAGGTCTCCCGGCTGTCCGGCGGCCAGCGCAAGCGGACCTCGGTGGCCTTGGAGCTGCTGACCCGGCCGACCCTGCTCTACCTCGACGAGCCGACCTCCGGCCTCGACCCGGGCATGGACAAGAACGTCATGGAGTCGCTGCGCAAGCTCGCGGACGACGGCCGGACGGTCATCGTGGTCACCCACAGCGTCGCCCAACTCGATCTGTGCGACTACATCCTCGTCCTCGCTCCCGGCGGCTATGTGGCCTACTTCGGTCCGCCGCAGGACGCGCTGCCCTTCTTCGGTAAGCGGGACTACCCGGACGTCTTCCTCACCCTGGAGGCGACGCCCGGGGCCGAGTCGRCAGCCAAGTTCCGCAACTCGCGCTACTACGTGCCCGCCTCGATCACCGCTCCGTCGGCCCGGCCGGCTCCCGAGGAGCTGCCGTCCCTGCGGCAGCAGTCGGTGATCTCGCAGCTCGTGACGCTGAGCCGACGAACAATGGCGGTCGTCGCATCCGATAAGTCATACCTGCGGCTCATCATCGCTTTCCCGTTCCTGCTCGGGCTGATACCCAGGGCCATCGGCGGGAACTTTGATCTCACGGCCGAACAGGCCAAACAGTTCTCGCCGAACTCGGATGCCCCGACAGTTCTTTTGATCATGGTTCTCTGTGCCTGTTTCATGGGCATGGCGAACTCGGTCAGAGAGATCGTCAAGGAACGGGCGATCTATCGAAGAGAGAGAGCCATCGGTCTGTCCCGGACCGCGTATGTCGGTTCGAAGATCCTCGTTCTTATCGTGATCACTGTCGCCCAGGCGATCCCGTTCACGTTGATCGGTCTTGCCGGGCGAACGCCGGACAGGGGCGTCGTGCTCGGGAACGCCCTGCTCGAACTGCTCATCGCCGTGATCGTGGTCTCGCTTGCGTCGGCCATGCTCGGGCTGGTGATCTCGGCGATGGTCGACAACGCGGACAAGACCATGCCGCTCCTGGTGTTGATCACCATGGCCCAGCTCATCTTCAGCGGTGGCATCGTGCCGGTGAAGGGCACGCCCGGTCTGGAGCAGATCAGCTACATCGCGCCGGCCCGCTGGGGCTTCGCGTCGATGGCCTCGGTCGGTGACCTGAACCGCATCACCCTGGCCGGCGTGCTGCGGCCGGACAACCAGAAGCCGGTGAACCCGAAGGTCGTTGACGACCCCTTCTTCGACCACAGCGCTTCGGCGTACCTCACCGACATCGTCGCCGGTCTCGTCGTCGGCGTCTTCCTCGTGATCATCACCTCCCTCCTGATTCGCCGGATGGACCCGAAGACCGTCAAACGCGCCGCCGCCGCACCGGTCAGCGGCCCACCCCGCTAGGCCCCTTGCCTATCCAGAGGTATAAATCAGGCACAAAAGCCTCTGGACAGGCAAGGAAGCCGGGAGCCTCGGGCGTCCGTCCCGGGTTCCCGGGCCGGCCGGCGGGGATTCACACTTCGGCAGGGCCACCCGCGCGGGCTCGGAGAAGTGCCATCCGGACGACTTTCGTCGTCCTCGCCGCTCCCGTCGTGACATCGCGCCAGACGCTGACGAAGTCCCCCTTCGCCGGGCAGCACGACATCGACGGGTTCGTCGGGCCGCCAGCGGGAGAGGGCGGGAAGGCCGTGCAGTCGGGCCGCGGTACGTCCGCAGATCGTCCCTGCCACGATCGACAGCGCCGCTCGGGCAGGGCTCGGGTTTCGTCCCGAACGGGCGGCACGGGCAACGTGCCCCGCACCGGGGAGGTCCAGCCGTGCCTGCGTCTACGAACGTTGATCRCTTGGTCCGACATCCCGAGCTGCCGGGCATGCCGACGGGTGATCATGCCTGCCTGCCTGCCTGCCTGCCTGCGGGCGAGTGYGACGGCCTTCTCATGGGACTGGGTCACGTCCCCAGCGTCGATCACGGTTCGAGTATCCTGCCGGGCTCGTCCGCGATCTGTGCATAACCGACTCCTCTCGCCGGCTTCCTTGCCTGTCCAGAGGCTTTTGTGCCTGATGTATMCCGCTGGATGGGCAAGGAGCTCAGCCGGCGTTCCAACGGGCGTGGCCGTTGAACCCGCCGGTAGTGGTGAGCTTGMGGTCACCATCGTTCAGATCGTCCGGATTCAGAACGTAGAGCTGCCGGTCATCGGGGTTCGTGGGATTGCGCTGCCCGCTGAAGGCGATGCGACCGTCCGGCGCGTAGGCCGGGTCCTRGTCGTCCCCGCGCACCCGGGTGAGCTGCCGGGCGTCGGTGCCGTCCGAGTTCATCTCGAAGATCTCCAGATCGCCGTTCTTCGCTCGGGTGAAAGCGATCTTTCTGCTGTCCGGGGACCAGACCGGGTCCGAGTCCCCGTTACCCTGATCCTGCGTGATCGGGGTCGGCTGGGCATCCGGTTGGGTCGGGATCACCACGATGAAGCCGCGGTTGCCACCGGTACTGTTCGACCAGTAGGCGATCCGCTCGCCATCCGGCGACCAGGCGGGGTCGGTCGCCTGTGGCTTCGCGTTGAGCCGTCGCACGCTCGAGCCGTCCAGTTTCACCACATACAGGCCGGGGTTCAGCGTTCCGGTCTGATCCGTGGTGGAACGGATGACCAGGAAGCCGCCGTCGGGGGAGAGCGAGGGCCGGGCGTCGTCCGCGATCGTCAGCTTGGCGGCCGGRCCCAAGGTGAACAGCTGTACCGGTTTCCCGGAGCCATCGGCGGCGATCGCCTGCAGCGTATTCGGGCTGCCCTTCTTGAAGTAGACGATCGTCTTGCGATCGCTGYTGATCGCGGGCAGCATCTCCTGGTCCGGACCGGTKACGATCGGCTTGTCGTTCGCGAGCGGCCCGTTGTCCGTGACCTGCCCGGTGAACAGGTCGTAGTTGCCGTTGCGGTTGGACGCGTAGACGAGGGTGTCCTTGCCAAGCGGCTGGGCCGCCCTGGGCAGCGTGAAGGCCGCCGATTGGGCCGATTGGGTCGATGTGGCCGGAGCCCCGGAGACGGTGGCCGGATTGGCCGCGTCGGTCCCGGAGCCGCCGTCACCACCCGCGCTGAGGGCGAATACTCCCGCGAGGATCGCGCCGACGACCACGACACCTCCACCGACGAGCAGCGGGGTGCGGTTCCTGCTCCTGCCCGTGCCGCCCTGCCGGCCGGGGCCATCGGCTCCACCGCCCCCGGGACCCCCGGGACCCCCGGCGCTGGCGGGTAGCCGGGTCGGGGCGTCCTGGTCGACGGTGTAACCGCTGCTGACGGGGGCCGCTGCCGGCGCGGGGAATCCGGCCCCGTGGGGCCCGGTGCTGCCTGTGGCAGGGGTGCCTGTGGCCGGGGCGCCTGGGCCGGGCACCGGCAGCTTCCAGCCCTGCAGGACGTTCGTGACGTCCTGCGGGTTGACGGCGGCGGCGGCGTCCGGGCCGGTGCCCGACGGGTCGCCGAGCAGGCGCAGCATGAGCTGCTGGGCGCTCGGGCGGGTACTCGGGTCCTTGCGCATCGCGTGCCAGACGATCGGGCGCAGCGCCGGGTCGACGTCGTCGAGTTGCGGTTCCTCGTGTAGGGCGCGGTAGAGCAGCACCTGCGCCGAGGCCTCACCGAAGGGGTAGTGCCCGGTGGCGGCGAAGGCGACGAGGCCACCCCATGCCCAGATGTCGACCGCCGAGGTGATCGGCCGGCTCTCGATCTGCTCCGGGGACATGAACGCCGGCGTCCCGAGCTGCTGGAGATCGCCGGTGAGGTTGCTGCCGGCGTCCACTGCCCGGGCGATACCGAAGTCGATCACCCGAGGGCCGAACGGTGAGAGGATGACGTTCGCGGGCTTGAGGTCGCGGTGCACGATCCCGGCGCTGTGGATGGCGGTGAGCGCCGCGGCCACGCCGACCGCGAGTTGTTCGAGGTTGGCATCGGCGAGCGGGCCGTTGCGCTGGACGTACCGGGCGAGGGTCTCGCCCTCGATGAACTCGGTGACCAGGTAGGGCCACTCGGCGTCCGGATCGGCGTCGAGCACCTCGGCGGTGCAGACCCGGGCGACTCGCCGGGCGGTCTCGGCCTCCAGCCGGAACCGGGCTCGGAACTCGGGGTTTCCGACGGCCTCGTTCCGGATCACCTTGATGGCGACGAGCCGGCCCTTCCCGGAGCGGCCCAGATAGACCAYGCCCATTCCACCCTGGCCGAGTTTGCCCAGCAGCGTGTACGAGCCGAGCTCGTGGGGGTCGTCCGGGCCAAGGGGGGCGGATCGTGCCGCCACAMCCGCATCCGATGACATCATCGACCTGTACCCCCACCCGCCGCGTGCCGACCGCGGCCTCGCCCGGGAACGCCGCGCAGGTCGCGGGCCCGCCGGTGGACGCGCACCGACTCTTGATCCATCATGGAATTTCCCGATCAACCATTACGGTCAACCGCTGGGAAAATCTTAGGCGAGAGTGACCGGGCACCGGGCCGTCGGGGCCCCGATAGCCCCCGCCACCTCGATGTCAATGCAGCGACAGGCATTCGGCACCCGCGTGGCTTCCGTCCTCCGGTCACGTCCTGCCACCTCGTCGGCCGGGGGCCGACCAGGGTACGGTCGGGATCTGACCGGGGCCGACCGGGGCTGGCCAAGGTCCGGGCGGGGGAGTCTCCCGGGAACGCCGCGTCGCGTCCCCGGGAACCCCCCGAGTCACGGCCGAGCCGTCGCGGACCTCGCGGCATCTCCGATTGCCGGTCGGTCCACCGGCGACCCGGTCTGGTCCCGATCAAAGCGGCTGGCGGCCCACGCAACCCCGTATCTGTGCGGCCTTCGCCAAATGTGTCAGGAAGGGACGCTGAACGGCTGAACGTGAACGGCTGACCGCGCACGGCCGGCCATGGGTGGTCAGCCGTGCACGGTCGGTCTCGAACGGAGCCGAACGGTGCTACGCCCGATCATTCGACCCGACGACCTCCAGGACCTCGTCAACGTCCCGGCGGGGAGTGGGGCCGAGCGGTTGYGCACCCGGCTCGGGATAGCCGGCCCGCAGGATCATCTGGACGTGCCCGAGACCGCTGGTGGTGCCGCGGAACTGCTCCCGCATGCCCTCGACGTCGATCGCCTGCGACATCGGCGACGAGGCGAGACCGAGCAAGGTGGCGGTGAGCAGCACACGTTGCATCGCCTGCCCGGCGCGCAGCCGGTCGGCGGTCGTGTCCGTATCGGTGCCGATGATCAGGATGCCGGGCCGTTCCACATCCGTCTCGTCCAGCACGGTCCCCGCCTCGCCGACCACGTCGAGGTCCCGCATCGGAAACTCGGACTGGCGCGGGGCGTCGGTGTGGACGACTGCGCTGCGCGGGATGCCGTCGGCCGACGTGGACCCCGTTCGACTCCACGAGGCCAGTTCCTCCCGGTAGGCCGCGTTGTGCGCCTCGATCCAGTCCGCCCGGGACAGCAGGACGCTGACCTGGACGCGCAGCTCCGGGTCGATCGGCGCGGTAAGCCAGCAGCCCTCCGCCTCGGCCGCGGCACGCAGGCGGCTGATTACCTCGGTCGGCAACGGCTGGTCGTCGAACGGCCGGCGATCGGTGTGCCGCCGCGGGATGGCATCGGCCAACGCCCGCTCGTCGTCCTCGGCAGGCTGATGGCCGATCACCGAGATGGTGGCGAGCGGAGCGGAGCGGAAGTCGTCAACGCCGTCGGGTAGCGGCTCCACCACGGGGACCTCGCCGCGGGCCCGCAGCGCCAGCCGGGCGTTGAACAGCGCCGCTCCGCAGCTCAACAGCATCTGCCGGCCCTCGGGATCGGCGACCTTGAGCTGGCGGGTGCTGTCGGCGAGAAGGGTGAGCCGGCCTGCCTCCAGGCGCCAGCGCCACGGCTGCGTGTTATGGATGGACGGCGCTGCGGCGGATGCGGCGACCACCTCCCGAGCCAGGTCGGGAGTCAGGGGAACCAGCGCGGACCGTGCTGCTTTGGTGGACATCTCAGCCTCCCTTCTCTCAAGTGTCTACCCCCAGCCTGCCCTCCCGACCGGGTAGAGGGCATGTGCCGAGGGGAACAGCCGGGGGTGGACCAACGGCCGGCAGGCGGAAGTCGGGCGTCGGGTAGCGAGGCGTCGGGTAGCGGGCCCGAGACACCGCCGCGGACGTGGTGGGTGGGTACCGCCCCGCCGGGGCGGCATGGCCGGGGCGGAGTGATGGCGGGTATCGCGGGTAGTCCCACTGCATGGCTGGAACCGACACAGAAGCGGTGCTCGCCGAACTGCTCGCCCGGCATGGGCGGACCTACGCCGACGAGATCGGCGCCGACGTGCCGGCTGACACCGCGGAGGCGATGTTCAAGATGATCGTCTTTGCCCTGCTCGCGAGCGCGCGGATCCGCACGTCGATCGCRGTCGCCGCCTGCCGTTCCCTGATGGACGCCGGCTGGACCGACGCCGCCGCCATGGCCGAGGCGACCTGGGAGGACCGTACCCGGGTGCTGAACAGCAGCGGGTACGCGCGCTACGACGAGAGCACCTCTCGGATGTTGGAGGCGGCCTGCCGTTCCCTGATGGACACCTACGACGGTGATGTCCGCCGGCTGCGGGATGCCGCCGAGCACTCCCCGGACCGGGAGCGAGAGCTGCTACAGAAGATAAAGGGGATCGGGCCGGTCGGTGCCGACATCTTCCTGCGCGAGGCGCAGGCCGGATGGGACGAGCTGGTGCCCTACCTCGACGAACGCACCCGGAGAACGGCCGGAGCGCTCGGGCTGCCGACCGACCCGGCGAGGCTCGCCGCGCTGGTTGGCCGGCAGGACTTCCCGCGGCTGGTCGCCGCGCTGGTGCGGGCGCGTCTCGAGCACGACGTCACCGACCTGCGGGAGGCGGCGAGCAGGCCCTGACGCCAGTCCGGTCCCGACCCCAACCGGCGAGGCAGCAGGCAGGCAGGAGTCAGATAGGCAGGCAGGAGTCAGGTAGGAGGACGTGTCGATGACGACGCACGACGACAGGATTCAACGCAAGATCGCGTTTCTGGTGGCGCCGGAGGGCGTCGAGCAGGTCGAACTCACCGAGCCGTGGAAGGCCATCGAGCAGGCCGGCCTGAGTCCGGTGCTGGTGTCGACGGAGGGAGGCAGGGTGYAGGCGTTCCGGCACCTGAACCCCGCGGACACCTTCCCGGTCGACATCACGGTCGCCGAGGCGGATCCCGCGGACTTCGACGCGCTGGTGCTGCCCGGCGGAGTCGCCAATCCGGACGAGCTGCGGTGGCAGCCGGGTGTTGTCGAGTTTGTCCGGTACTTCTTCGACGCCGGCCGCCCGGTGGCGTCGATCTGCCACGCTCCGTGGACCCTGATCGAGGCGGACGTGGTCCGCGGACGGCGGATCACGAGCTGGCCGAGCCTGCGCACCGATCTGCGCAACGCCGGGGCCGAGGTCGTGGACGAGCAGGTCGTCATCTGCCGGTCCGGGCCGAACACGCTGATCAGCAGCCGCAGGCCGGACGATCTGCCGGCCTTCGACAGCGCCCTGGTGGAGCATCTCACCTCGGTGGGCGTCTGATCACCTCGGTGGACGCCCCAGCTCGGGATGCCGTTCACCGTGGATGCGAAGGAACCGCCGGAAACGGCTCCTTCGCCCGGGCTGCTCGCTACCTCGGATCAGGTGGGTCGCTACCCCGCACCAGGTGGATCATTGCGGGGTATCCCGTCGCCGGACATCCGTAACCTGGAACAGCGATGATGCGGCATTCCGGCCGCCGTGCCGGATGGCGCGGGCCGGCTCGCCGGGGTCGCCGTGGTCGTTCGTGGACACGCCGTCGTTGTCGTGGACATGTCATTACCAGGGTGGGGTCACCAGAGCCGGGTCACCGGGCKGGTCGGAAGATCTGCGGGGGAGGGGCTGTTACCCTTCCTGGCTCACCTGACGGCGTTGGCTCGCAGCCCGGGAAGCCGCAATCCAAGAATMCGACCGCGACCGGGAGGGAGAGCCGGTGCCGACCACGCAGGACGTCGAGCGCGCCCGTGAACAGGCGTACCTGGACACGCTGTACATCCGGTTGGACGAGGTCCGCGAGATCACCCGTGGGCAGCTGCGCCGGGTCCTGCTGGAAAGTGGCACGGGCACCCCCCAATCACTCGTGGAACGGGACGTGTTCGCGGCGACCCACGCCGACCGGCTCGCCCGCCTCGACGCCGCCGAAGGGCGGCTGTGTTTCGGCGCGATGGACTACGCCGACGGGCGCCGGACGTACATCGGCCGGATCGGCCTGTCCGACAGCGGGCAGGAACCGATCCTGGTGGACTGGCGGGCCCCGGTGGCCACCGCCTTCTACCGGGCGACGCTGGCCGATCCGCATGGTCTGGTGCGCCGGCGTCATCTGCGGACCAAGGGCCGGGAGGTCACCGGCATCGCCGACGACCCGTTGAGCCTGCCGGTCGACATGGCCACCGGCACCGGTAGCGGCACGGCCACGGGCAAGTCCGGCGGGGTGACGGCGTCCGGCGACACGATGCTGCTCGAGGCGCTGGCAGCGCCCAGGACCGGGCGCATGCACGACATCATCGCCACGCTGCAGGCCGAGCAGGACCGTATCATCCGGGCGCGGGCGAACGGCGTGCTCGTTGTCGACGGCGGACCGGGGACCGGTAAGACCGCGGTGGCGCTGCACCGTGCCGCCTATCTGCTCTACAACGACCGGGCTCGGCTCGACCAGTCCGGCGTGCTGGTCGTGGGGCCGAGTCCGGTGTTCCTGCGCTACATCGACCAGGTGCTGCCCTCCCTCGGGGAGACCGGGGTGATCTTCGCCACGCCGGGACGGCTCTTTCCCGGGGTCGACGCGCACGGCGTCGAGGACGTCGCGACCGCGGCGCTCAAGGGTGATCCGAGGATGGTCGAGGTCATCGCCGCCGCCGTCAGGGACCGGCAGCGGCTGCCGCGGCGAGAGGTGCTCATCCCCTACGACGATCGCATGCTGCGCCTCGGTCGCGACACGGTCGCGCGGGCCCGCACCCGGGCGCGGCGCAGCCGCCGCCCGCACAACTCGGCCCGTCGGATCTTCCTGCGCGAGCTGTTGGCTGAGCTGACCACCCAGGTGGTGAACCAGATCCCGGGCGGGCTGCTCGACGCCGACGAACGTGGCCAGATCACCCGGGACCTGTGGTCGGAGGAGGGGGTCCGTACGGCGCTCGACGGCCTCTGGCCGCTGCTGACCCCCCAGCGGCTCCTCGGGGAGCTCTTCGCCGATCCGGCGGCCCTGGCGCGCGCGGCGGGTAGCCGGCTCACCCCGGCGGAACGATCCCTGCTCGAGGACCGGCGGACGGCCGCGGCGTCCGCCCGGATCCCGGTGCAGCGCGACGGCGCGGGTACGGCGGGTACAGCGGCCGTCGATCGGGCCGATCGGGCGTGGACTCCGGCCGATGTGCCGCTGCTCGACGAGGCCGCCGAGCTGCTCGGCGACCCGGACGAGGAGACCGGCCGCGAGACCGCCCGCCGTGCCGAGCGGGAACGCGAGGAGGAGCGCGAGTACGCCCGGGGCGTGGTGGACATGCTCGGACTCGAGGGGCAGGTCGACGCCGAGGCGCTCGCCGAGCGGTGGAGCGGGCCGCGGGCGCGGCGCAGTGCCGCYGACCATGCCCGCGAGGACCGTACCTGGACCTTCGGTCACCTGATCGTCGACGAGGCCCAGGAGGTCTCGCCGATGTTGTGGCGGCTGCTGTGGCGGCGCTGCCCGGGACGCACGGCGACCCTCGTCGGTGACCTGGCCCAGACCGCCCGGCCGGGCGCGCCGGCGTCCTGGGGGGAGCTGCTGGGGCCCGCGGTCGGCGACCGGTTCACGGTCGAGCGGCTCAGCGTCAACTACCGCACACCTCAGGAGATCATGGATGTCGCCGCCGACGTCCTGCGGGCGCAGGACCCGACGGTCTCCGTTCCCCTCTCGGTGCGTTCGGTGGGCTGTGCCCCGACGGCGGTGCGCGTGGGCGACGTGACGGCCGACGAAGTCTCGGGCCTCGTCGGTCTGCTCGGGACTGGTCTGCTCGAGACTGGTCCGCTGGAGGACAGGCGGACCGTCGCCCAGGCGCATCCCGGGGACCTCGTCGCCGCCGTGGTGTACGCGGCGAGCCGGGCCGCGAGCGAGGTCGGTGACGGGCGGGTCGCCGTGATCTGCCGCCCGCAGGACATCCCGGGGTTGCGCGGCGCCCTCATGGCAGCCCTCCCGGATTTGGCGGTCGCGGCGGACTCCGTCGACCCCGCCAGCGCCGTCGGCAATGCTCTCGACGCGCCGGTGGCGGTGCTGAGCGTGGCGGAGAGCAAGGGTCTCGAGTTCGACGCGGTGGTGCTGGTGGAACCGGCCGCGCTGCTGGCCGGGCCGACCCGGGGGCTTGCCGACCTCTACGTCGCGCTGACCCGGGCCACCCGTTTCCTGACCGTGGTGTATTCCGGCGAGCTTCCGCCGGTGCTGGGCCGGCTTGCCCCGCGGTGACGTGCCCGCCTGCGGACGGGTTCCGGATCCGTCCGCAGGTAACAGCTGGCGGAGCATGATTCTGATTCCTTTGTCAGCCGTTGTTGGCAACCAACTTCTTGATGTTGGTCTCGACGAGTTCGACCTTGGCCAGAATCTCCCCGGCTGTCGCGGTCCAGACGAACGGCTCCGCAGTGGAGTTCCAGTGCTCGATGTAGTCCCGGATCTGTTTGATCAGCACCTTGACCGAGCTGAAGGTGCCCCGCCGGATCGGCTGCTTGGTGATGATACCGAACCAGTTCTCGATCTGATTGATCCACGACGATCCTTTGGGAGTGAAGTGGAACGTGATTCTGGGGTTCTCCTCGAGCCACTTCATCGCGTCGGGCGTCGTGTGCGTGGAGAGATTGTCGAGGATGATGTGGATCTCTTTATCTCTGTGAGGCTCAACGGCTTTCTTGATGAACTCCAGGAAGTCGTCGCCCGTGCGGGTGGGGTAGCATTCACCGAAAACCTTTCCCGTGCCCACATCGAGGGCYGTGAGCAGGTTGGTGGTGCCATGGCGGACATAGTCGTGGGTTCGCTTCTCGGTGGCGACGAAGTGCCAGGAGACCGAGACTCCGATGGTGCGGGTGACGTACTTCCGCCATCTGTCGGGACGACCAGTGCCTCAGGCCCGTCTCCACCGGTGGAGTAGAGCGTGTGAGAGCGAGGACACGGCTGCGGATGTTCGCGGGGATCTGCTCTCGCGGTGYGGCGCGTGAACGGTCAAGGAGCCCGGCGCTTCCCTCGGATCCGTACCGCGAGATCCACAGGTTTACAGTCGGCAGCGAGACGCCGGCAAGTCTGACTATTTCCTCTTGGGTCGATGCTCGGCATGCCACGGAACGATTCGCGCCCGTGTTGCAACGTTCGCAGGAACGTCGCGATCATTGATCATGCCTCGGAGTTCCGCGATCTCTTCCGTCGAGAGTTCCACGCTGCCATTACATTGCAGTGGGTAGCCTATCGTCGATCATTTTCGGCGGCTAACATGTYGCCAGTCCGACCCGGTCTGGGCAYGCAGCGCCTCGATCTCCCTGTTCGCCCGCTCCAGCGCGGCCTCGGTCCCGGCCAGCCTCGCCAGCGCCTCGGCGAGCGCCGTGGCCTGTGTAACGACCAGCGCCGCGAGCTCGTCGTACGACGGCGCGGACGGATCTTCGGGCACCATCGGGCGATGTGCGTCGTGCCTTCCGGTTCGCCGCTCGAGGCGCCGCTCATGCCGGTCGGCCTACGCTTGCGGCATGCCAGGCCATCCACCTCGATCCACCACTAGGGGCAGTACTTATGCGTGTCTTATGCGTCTCCTCTCCCTACTGCTCGTGCTGTGCATCGAGGGTGGGCTGACCGAACTGAGGCTGTACTCCGACCTTGTCCACCAGGCCCAGCAGCGAGCGCTTACGATCTCGCGTGCCGTGGCATCCGACCCGCGCGTGGCCCGGGCGGTCATCGCGAGGGACCCCGAGGGGGAGGTGCAGGCCCTCGCCGAACACGACCGGCGACTCACAGAAGCGCAGTTCGTGGTCGTCACCGACAGCCGGGGTATCCGCTGCTCCCATCCCGATCCGAAGAACATCGGCAAACCGSTCAGCACCGACCCCTCGGACGCCCTCCACGGACGGGAGACTGTCAGTTTCGAGTCCGGGAGTCTGGGGCTGTCCGCTCGCGGCAAGGCTCCGCTGCGCGACGCCGACGGTGTGATCGTCGGTGAGGTCAGCACCGGCTTCAGTGCGAAGGATCTGCACCACCAGTTGCTCGCGCAGCTGCCCAGCGTCGCGGAGAATCTGGGCCTGCAACTGGTCGCCGGCACCATCGGTATCGTGATGATCACGCTACATCACCGGGTCGAACTCAAAAAACTTGCCCGCGAAATCGACGTTCTCCGGGGTCTTCTCAGGGACCGGCCGCGCGCCAGTGAAGGGCACCAGACGCCTCCGAGCAGCGATCGACAGCCCGACCAGCCCGCGGCGCCCGACCAGCCCGCGGCGCCCGACCAGCCCGCGGCGCCCGACCAGCCCGCGGCGCCCGACCAGCCCGCGGCGCCCGACCAGCCCGCGGCGCCCGACCAGCCCGCGGCGCGGTCCCCCGCAGGTAGTTCACCCGTGCCAGACCTCCGCCTCGGCAAGTACCGCTCGCGCCAGATTATGGAGGAGATCGTCGCCGTGCTGCGCTCGGCGCCCGAGCCGATCTCGACGGCGCAGATCGCCGACAAGATCGGCCGGGACCGGTCCACGGCCCAGCGGTACCTCAAGGATCTCGAGCGGGACGACTACGTCACCATGATCTTGGACCGCGGGTCCCGCGGGCGTCCCAGGCACCTTTACCAATGGCGCGACAAACCCTCGCCCCCGCCCGCCCGCCCGAACCCCTAATGACCACGGCCGGGTACGCGGACGCGGAGTATCTCTGTCCTCTCCTCTCCCTCGGTCGATGAAGACATGCGGAAGCCCGGCAGGGTCGCGGCCTGTCAAGTCATCAGGCGGCGATTTTGCTTGCGACACGGACGGCGCCTTCAAGGTCAGGGAGAGGCACGCCGAATTCCTCCGCCACCTCGGCGAGTGGTTCGCCGGCGTGGAAGCGGCCCAGGGCGTCTTCGACGCGGGCGCCGCCATGAGTGAAGATCGGCTGACCGAAGCCACGGTGGGGATCGACGATGACGGAGCCGGGCTCGTACCGCGGTAGCCGGATGAGCCGGGGGTAGCCGTCCGAGGCGAACTCCACCAGCCGGAGGTAGGACTCGACGATCTCCCCGAACACCCGCTGCCCGTTGCGCACCACGACCAGTTCCCGGGCTCCGCGTGCTTCGGGCGTGTCGCCCTGGCTCTCAGCGAAGTCGTAGAGAACCTCGGCGCCGTCGGTGTACAGGGCGCGTGAGGCGAGGACGTGCTCGATCCCCAACTGCTCGGACAGGCGGGCCAACGCGGGGCGGATCCGCTGTAGCGGCACCCCAGCGGCTCGGATGGCTGCCAGGATCATCCCCTCGGCAAGCCCGATGAACGGCACGACGGCCGTGCCATGGCGCTGACGGGGCAGCACGGTGACGATCGGCTCACCATGGACCGGGACGCGGCCCRGTGCGTGCCGGGTGTAGCCGTAGGCCCAGGTCGCGAAAGTCGACGTCGGCACGCCCAGGTGCCGGCCCGCCTCGGCGACGCTGTACAGGGGCAGGTCGAAACGGCCGCGATCCTGAATCATCGCGCCTCCTCTCAAGCCTGCTGGATCCGAAGGTCCCTGCCACGCAGCACCATGATCATAGCTCCTTGCAGGCACGACGACGCCGGGGAGGAGGYCACCGCAAGCCGTGCTGCCGCAGTTTCTCCGGGGCCGGATCGGGTCGGCATCGTCAACAAGGGTCCGGCCGGTGCGGTGGTCGGTGTACGGCGTCCAAGCCGTGCGGCATGTGCACCTCGGGTGCGGACCAGGGACCGGTCCGATTGCCCAAAGGCGCTGGTCAGAAGCCTGGATCCTCTGCGAATACGACTGGTACCACCCCCGGATTGCACATGTCTAGGCACCCGCATGACGCGCTGCGACAAGTGGGCTGCCACATGCCATGTTACGACTAGGTTCGGCGGTCTGGCATTGCGCTGTCCACGGGACCCGACGCGGCTGTTGTCGGCCACAAACGATCACGGGACTGGCCGCGCATGGTTAGCGAACCGGGGCTGGTGACGGGCATATGCAGGCGCCGGACAGCGCCGCTCCGCGCTACCCCCGCATCTCATCATTTGCCGTCAACAGACGCCGTATACTTGGAACGAGCGGCGCGGAGGYGTGAATAGAGGACGCTCGCGGCCTTCCTGGAATCAGTGAAGTCGAGTACGGCGTCGAGCCAACGAAAATCGTTCTGGCTCCATGCGGCCACCTCAAGCTGCCGGCGGCTGATCTTGTATTCTGTACCTGGGCGTCGATGGCGGCGCGATGCTGCGTTGATCATATAGTCCTCTAGATGTTGCCCAACATCGCGCATCAACTTTAGATGCGGAACGCTGCGGTCAAACTCGGCGATTGYGTCAGTCAATGCCAGGTCGGACGGAAGCCGTCGAGCGGCGGCGAGTGTCACGGTGCGGATTTTCMAAAGCGTTATGATCAAAAAATCGATWTCAGCCCATACACGGAAGAGATAGTCTTCATCCTCGGGCTCGTCTCCCGCTATTCGACGTATCTGAATGTCGATTACATATAGACTGTTGCTTGCAAGCCTCACAGCTCGATTCAAGACTTCGATTTCGGTTGGCTGTTGGGTGTCGTTGTAATACCATTCGCGGATGCGGAGYGTCTCTCTTGATTCGGGMACATCACCTGAGCTGGTGACTTCTGACTCGCTGTCGGTCATCGTTTGATGATAGCTACAGTAGTGTCCTGAATCCTTAGTTCACGTGTAGATCGTATACTGCGGTTATGTCTGGGCCGCGTGCTGTGGAGATCGTGCTGACCGACGAGGAGCTGGAGGCGCTGACTGGCTGGGTCCGGGCGTCCGAAGACGGCGCAGGCGTCGCGGTCGCGGATCGTGCTGGCGTGCGCGGAGAGCGGGACGAACGGGCAGGTCGGGGCGTCGGTGGGGACGATGGCGAAGTGGCGGAACCGGTTCGCCGTCGACCGGTTGGAAGGGCTGACCGACGAGCCGCGGCCGGAGRTCGCTCTCCCGTGCCGCCGGCCCCGGCCGGCCTCGTCGGGGGCGGCAGTGTCTCCGTACGGTGGCCGGCGCACTGCGTCCGAGCCTTGGGTGTGTGCAACGTGGGGACGGACACGGGAGCAGCCTGATCACCAAAACATGCTGGTCAGAGACCTGGATATACGCCAACCCGATTGGGACCGTCCTTGCGGAGGCCCCCGCACCGATCCCAGCGTGCGGAATTACCGCACTGGGCTCCTGCCTCGGGTTCTGGCGTCGAAGCGCACGCTCGGCATCGGGTGGCGTGGGCGGGCGGGTGGTAGCCATCAGTCGGCATGGCGCCCCATGCGCGCCCAGGTCAGTCGCGTGCGCCGGCTTCGTCGGCGAAGCGCCTTGAACCAGTGCCGTGTCGCCTGGATGCGGAAGGACGCGACCGCGTCCGTGTTGCCGCGCACGGCGTAGTAGTTGAGATGCCCAACCACCACACTGCGTAGCCGCTGCCCTTGGAGCGGGACGGGTTGGTGCCGGCGCCGCTTCAGTTCCTCCTTGATCTCTTTGAGCTTCGCCCGCATCCGCCTCTTGCCCGTGACGCGCCTCACCCAGAAGTTCCCCTTCTTGGACGTCGCGCACAGACACGTGAACCCCAGAAAAGTGAACGTCTCCGGCTTCCCGAGACCGTGGGTCTTCCGCTACTGAGTTTTAATCCGCGTTTTAATCCGCGAAGTCGTGTGGAAGCATAATGATCCTTCACCTTATTGCTATCTTTGGGTGGGTGGTGAGGGTTCTGTTCGGGTAGCCGGCTGGTTGAGCGGGAGACCGAGCGTGAGGCGCTGCGGGCTGGGCTCGCGGTGCTGCGGAAGATCGCGTTCGGGCGGTCGCCGGAAAAGGCCGGTGTGGGGTGGGCTGGCGGTCGCGGTCCCGGCAGCGCTGCTCGCCGGTGCGGGCCAGCTCCTCGCCTGCGCAGAATGCGCAAAAAGCTGTCTATTCACAAAACTTGCCGGCTCGTTCGCAGCGTTCACCGCTGTGCGATCTGCGTGCCAGCCCCACGGCGGTGACACGCCGCCGGCGGTTTCTTCCGCTGTGGCCGGCGGCCCCTCACCACCGGCCCCGATCCGCAGAATGCGCAAAAAAGTCATTTATTCACAAAACTTGCCGGCTTGCCGGCCCGTTCGTAACGTTTTTGGAAGGGCGGCAAGTCCTACCGGCCGGAAGAGCTACGACTAGCGCGGACCAGCGCGCACGAGCCCGTTGATGAACGATTCGGAGGCGGCGGGATGACGTCCATAGCCGTGGGCAAGCCGCCGGTGGGCGGTAAGCCAGGCGAGGGTGCGTTCGACCACCCCTCGTCCCGGCAGGGCCCCGGAGGTTTTCCGGCCGGGGTTCTCCCGGGTGGTCTCGACGGTGGTCTTCAGGATGGTCCACGACCCCCGCGGGCCGGGTCCGCCCCGCGACGCGCCCTGGGCCCTGGCGGTCACGCCCTTGTTCTTCCACCGGTCGAAGAAGCCGCAGACCGCCCGCCACGCCGGGAAGCCCGCCGGCAGCGCCCGCCACGCGATCCCGTTGCGGGCCACGTAGCCACGTACCGGATGGCGCCCACGATGCCCCGGCGGCAACACCGCTTCGGCAACCACCCACCCGGCGTCACCAAGACCCGACCGGTACCGGTGTGTACCCACCACGGCCACCCGGGGCGGTCTCAGATGATCAGAGCATCAGTGCTGGTAGAAAGATGATCCACTGATCGGAGAGCTGAGTGCGCGGCGTCGAGTTGACCTTGGAGGAGCGGGAGGCGATCTCCAGGGGCTTGGCCGAGGGACTGTCACACCGGATGATCGCGGCCCGGCTGGACCGAAACCAGTCGGTGATCAGCCGTGAGGTCGCGCGCAACGGCGGCAATGCCGGATACCGCGCCGCGGACGCGCAGAAACGCGCCGACGAGCGGCGGCGGCGACCGAAGGCGTTCAAGCTGGAAACTCACGTCCGGCTGCACGACGCGGTGGCCGAACGGCTGTCGGCCGACTTCTCGCCGGAACAGGTGTCTAATCGGCTGAAGAAGGATTTCCYGGATGATCCGGAGATGCGCGTGTCGCACGAGACGATCTACCAGACGCTCTTCGTTCAGGCGCGTGGCGAACTGAACACGCGGCTGAAGCTCGCGCCGCGGTCGGGCCGGGCGGAGCGCCGGCCGCGGGGGTCGACTCGGCCGAAGCAGGCCAGGATCGCCGGCATGGTCGGCATCTCCGAGCACTCTGCCGAGGCCGCCGACCGCGCGGTACCCGGCCACTGATTTTGCTGGTGGTAGGCTTGTGTGACTCTCTGGGTAGGAGCCGTGGGCTTCTTGCGGGCGAGCGTGGGCGGCCCGGCCGGGCCGCCCAACCCTTCGTAACCGAGGTCGAACAGCACCTCGTGTAGGTCGGCGGTCCACTCCTCTTCCAGGATCGGCGGCGCGCCGGAGGCGCGCAGAGCGGTCGAGTCGTGTTCGCGGCCGGGGGGCACCTCCGAGACCCACAGCGGCCAGCCGTCGTCGGGGGTCGACAGGATTTGGACGTTGCCACCGTGATCGGAGATCTTGCCGGACCACCACAGGTCCACGCCCTCGCTCGGACCAGGCACGCGCAGCCGGTCGGTCTCGATGACCGTGCCATCGACGATCAGATGGCGATAGCCTGCGATCCTGGCCCGCATCAACGCCTCGCGCAGGTC